>JBPCTA010000101.1:0-6077 GCA_051006595.1 Pirellulales bacterium | reverse complement strand
CGGGCAGGCGAATGTCGGAGATGATGACGTCGTAGGCGTCGCTGCCCCCGGCCCGCACCATCGAGGAAGCCTCCACCCCGTCAAGGGCGGTTTCAAACGTGCAGCCCGAGCGTTCGAGCAGGGCGTGGGCTGCTTGCCGCACCTGCTCGTCCGAATCCACGACGAGGACCCGGCGGCCGATGAGGGCCAACCGCCGCTCGCCCTGCCTGCGTTGGGCGTGGGCGGCGCTCGGCGCCATCTTCTCGCCGACCTTCTGGATCACCTGCTTGATGTCGCGGGCGTTTCGAAGAATCCGCTGCAACCGCTCCACGACGTCGGCATCGTGGCCGATGTATCGCTCCATCACGCCGACGGCATCGTTGAGGATGTCGTCCACCGGCAAGGCGACCGCTCCGTGGATGGCTTCGATGCTCTCGGCCGCCGTCGAGGCCTTTTCGGCAACGAGAAGCTCGAGCGTGTTGAGAGCTGCGGCCACGTCCCGCGAAAAGATTTCGAGGAACTGGAGGTCGGTGGCATCGAAGCCGCCCGGTTCGGGGCTTTCCACGTTGAAGGTGCCAATCACCTGATCGTGGAGCATCAGCGGGACGGTGATCGAGCTCTTCGCCCCCTTGCAGCCCTCGAGGTAGAGCGGATCCTTGGTGGTGTCGCTGCACCAGTAGCTGCGGCCGGTCGCGGCGACGTATCCGGTCACGCCGTTGTTCTCGGGCCGCGCGTAGAGGATCCGGACTTCGGCCTCCGGCTGCATGCCCTCGGCGAGCAGCGGTTCGAGCCGTCCCGTCTGCCGATCGAGCAGGCGGATCTCCAGGACATCGAACTGGAGCAGGTCTTTGGAGTAGTGGATGATGTTGCTCTTGAGCAGTTCGATCCGCTCGTTGATCGTCATGTCGGCCAGTTCGGCCGGCGAGAGATCGGCGAGCGTCTGGCCGGCGGCGTGGATCGCGGCCCGTTTCTGCTGCTCGAGGATGGTCAGGGTGACGTCTCGAACCGTCACGACCGTATGGGAGCCGGCCGAGAGGTCGGCGGGTGCGAAGCCGCCGGAGGCATGAATCGCGAAGAACCGATTGCCGTCGGTCTTCGTGCCATCGGTCTTGAGGATCGCGGCCGCCGGGCGTCCGGCGAGAATCGCTTCGTGAAACGCGACGACTTCAGGCGTTCGCGATTGACCTTCTCCGCAGCCCAGGGCCGAGAGGAGATCCCGTCCCCGCAGATCACCGCTGCCGCACCATCCGGTCAGCCGCGCGTTGGCCCAGTGGATCGTGCCGCCTGATGCGAGCACCGCCACGCCGTCCGGCAGGTGCTCGACGACCTCATGGTCGTGGTTCAGGGCCGATGACGGGTCGGCAGGTTCATCCTCGGACTCGATCACCAGCCACCCTCCGTAGCCGACAGATTCCACCGCTCTCGAAGTATAAAATCGGTCGCGTGCGCCGCCAAATCGCCGGGCGGCGTTGTCCTCCGGCCAGCCATACCTATACTCCCTGTGGTCGAGGACTCCGGTGCGAAATTGGCTCCGGACGCAGCCCGCCACCACCCCCCCACTGCGGTTCCGCCGCTTCCCGAGGTTGATCGTGAGCGAGTCTCCTCCGTCGTTTTTGGAACGGCACCAGTTTCTGATCTATCGACTCTTCTCCCTTGCAGGCCTCATTCCGGTGGGCGCGTTTCTGGCCGTCCATCTGCTGACGAACTCGTCAATCCTTGCTGGCGACGACGGCCGAACCTTTCAGTCGCGGGTCGACATGATTCACTCGCTCGGGCCGTTGCTCGTGCCGATCGAATGGCTCTTTATTTTTCTGCCCATGCTCTTTCATGCCGCCGTCGGCTTTGTGATCATCGCCAACGGGATGCCGAACGTCGGCTCATACCCCTATGTCGGCAATGTCCGCTACACGCTGCAGCGGGCCACCGGCATGATCGCCTTCGCGTTCATCGTCTGGCACATCATGCAGCTGCATTGGCTGGGAAAGCCGTTTGGGGGCGGCCGGTTCGACCCGCACCACGCCGCCAGCACCGCCGCCGAGGCATTGCAGCCCATGCTCGTGGCGATCCTGTATGCCATCGGCGTGCTTTCCACCGTGTTTCACTTCTCCAACGGACTCTGGACCATGGGTATCACCTGGGGCGTCTGGACGAGTCCGGCGGCGATGCGACGGGCCAACATCGTCAGCATTGTGGTGGGGCTCGGGCTGGCCGCAGCCGGCCTGGGGGCGCTCGGCGGCATGCGGTCGCTCGACATCGGCAAGGCCCGTGAGGCCGAGACGTGGATGGAAAAACAGAAACATGTGATGGCGGTGCCGGGGGCTGCCGTCACGCCGGTCGCCATTCCGGCGCCGGCGACCAACCCGGGGCAGGCCACCCTGCCGGCGGCGGCGAGGTGATCTCGGCCGGGGCGGCCGCACGGTGCCGCACCTCCCGGACGTCGGACGACAACCAGAAGAGATGGAAGGGCTGACATGGCACAATCCAGGGTTCTCGTGGTGGGCGGAGGGTTGGCGGGTCTCTCGGCGACCATGCGTCTGGCGGAACTGGGCATCGACGTTGATCTGATCAGCCTCGTGCCCGTGAAACGGTCCCACAGCGTCTGCGCGCAGGGGGGCATCAATAGCGTCAACGCTCTCACTCGGCAGCAGGGCGACAGCGTATGGAAGCACTTCGACGACACGGTCTACGGAGGCGACTTCCTCCAGCACCAGCCCCCCGTCAAGGAGATGGCTGATTGGGGGCCCCGGATCGTGGACCTCATGGACAGGCTTGGCGTGCCGTTCAATCGCACGTCCGAGGGCTTCCGCGACCAGCGGCGGTTCGGCGGCACCCTCTACAAGCGGACGGCCTTTGCCGGAGCGACCACCGGCCAGCAACTGCTCTATGCGCTCGACGAGCAGGTGCGGCGCTGGGAAGTGGAAGGCAAGGTGAAGAAGTGGGAGTTCTGGGATTTCCTGGCGCCGGTGCTCGATGAGTCGGGCCGTTGCCGCGGGGCGATCTGCCAGGATCTCGTCACCATGCAGTTCCGGGCATTTCCAGCCGACGCCGTCGTGCTGGCCACGGGGGGCAACGGTCTGATTTACGGCCGTTCGACGATGTCGATGGTCTGCACGGGCAGCGCGGTAAGCCGGGCCTACCGGGCAGGCGCCTGGTATGGCAACGGCGAGTTCATTCAGGTTCACCCCACGGCGATCCCGGGCGCCGACAAACTGCGGCTCATGAGCGAGAGCGCCCGCGGCGAGGGTGGGCGGTTCTGGGTGCCGAGGAAGCCGCAGGATCCGCGGGATCCGCGGGATATTCCCGAAGCCGAGCGGAGCTACTTCCTCGAGGAGCGGTATCCGAAGTACGGCAACCTCGTGCCCCGCGACATCGCGACCCGGGAAATCTTCGATATCTGCACGACCGACGGACTCTCCGTCGAGAAGGATCGGCTCTGCGTCTATCTGGATCTCACGCACATCCCGCGGGAAACGCTCGACCGCAAGCTGGGCGGGATTCTCGAGATCTACGAGAAGTTCCAAGGGGTCGATCCGCGGGCGATGCCGATGAAGATCTTCCCGGCGGTTCACTACTCCATGGGCGGCCTGTGGGTGGACTATGAGCGAAGCGCGTCGGGGGGCATGGTGGAGGGCTCGCCCAGAAACCAGCAGACGAACATCCCCGGGTTGTACGCGATCGGGGAGTGCGATTACCAGTATCACGGGGCCAATCGCCTCGGGGCCAACTCCCTGTTGTCCTGCATTTTCAGCGGACTGTTCGTCGCCCCCACCCTCGTCAACGTCGGTGGCGCGGCGGCCAAGGGCGACGCATCGCGGCTCTTCGAGGCCGAGATCCGCCGTCAGGAGGATCGCCACCGCAGCCTTCTGGCCCGGACGGTCGGCGACGAGAATCCGTACAAGCTTCATCAGGAGCTCGGCAACCTGATGACCCGTGTGGCCACGGTCGTGCGACGCAACGACCAGCTGGCGGCCGCGTACGACGACGTCTGCCGGATGGCCGACCGCTGGGAGCGGTGCGCCGTGTCCGACACGGGCAACTGGACGAATCAAAACGTCGTCTTCACGAAGGCGCTCGGCGACATGTTTCCGGTGGCGAAGCTGATTCTCAAGGGGGCCCTGATGCGGGACGAATGCCGCGGCGCCCACTTCAAGCCCGACTTCGCCATGCCCGGTCTGGCGGCCACCGATCCCGTGGCGAAGCGTCGGGAGGCCGAGCAGTGGTGTGACACCTTCGAAGCCAACACCAAACGCTGGCTGAAATCGACCATCGCGAAGTGCGATGCCAATGGCAATCCGGAGATCACCTACCAGGACATCGACACCTCGCTCATCCCGCCGCGGCCGCGGATGTATGGCCTCGTCGGCGGTGAGGCGATCGAGGAGGTCTGGAAGGAGCGGCAGGTGGCCGCCACGGCGAAGGGCCGCGGCGCCACATCCGGTCAGGCCGTGGGGCTGGAGCCGGAACGTGACACGTCCATTGCCGCGGCCTTCCGGCCGGCGGCCAACGGGGAGAGAGCAATGATCAAGGCGACGGAAGCAGCTGAATCACTCCTGCATGCGGGCGACTCTCACGGGCAGGCCGAGCCTCAGCCCAGGGTGGTCCGCGTCCGCGTGCTGCGGCAGGACATCGCCGGCGGCGAGAGTTACTGGGAGCGATTCGAGGTTCCGCACGAACCGAACATGAACGTGATCAGCGTGCTCCAGAAGGTCGCTGCCCAGGCCCGCTCGCTCGATGGCCGAGCGGTCGCGCCGGTGGCATGGGACTGCTGCTGCCTGGAGGAGGTCTGTGGCTCCTGCACCATGCTGATCAACGGTCGCACGCGGATGGCCTGCTCGGCGCTCGTCGACAAACTCGCCGCCGAAGATGGCGGGGAGATCGAACTCCGTCCGATGACAAAGTTTCCGGTCGTCCGTGATCTCGTGGTCGATCGGCAGCGGCTTTTTCGAGGTCTCGAGAAGGTCAAGGCATGGGTGCCGGTGGAAGGATCGTATGACCTTGGCCCCGGCCCTCGGATCTCCCCCGAGGAGCAGGAGGATGCCTATCCGCTCTCCACCTGCATCAGTTGCGGCTGTTGCGTGGAAGCCTGCCCGCAGTATTCAAAGGTGGAGATGGTGCGTCGCGACGGGGAATCGGAAGCCGAGTTCCAGAAGCGAAAGACGACCGCGTTCGATGCGGGCTTTGTCGGCCCCCATGCCATCAGTCAGGCGATGCTGTTCAATGGCCATCCCACCGGCCGCATGATCGCCGACGAGCGGCTCGAGGCCCTGACCGCCAAGGGTGGCATCCAAGTGTGCGGCAACGCGCAAAACTGCGTGGCGGTGTGCCCGAAGAGCATCCCCCTCACTCGGTCGATCGCGCGGGCCGGCCGGGCGGCCACGGTCTGGGCGATCAAGAAAATCTTCGATCGCTGATCTGGCGGTCGCTCGCCTACGAGCCGACTCAGTGCGGAAAAAGCGGCTGAAACGGGAGTTCCGTCCGGGCCGTGTTTGCCGGTCACGCCCCAGCGTGGTAGTTTTCAGGCAATGATGGGCGGCTTTCTCAAAAGCCGCCAGCCGCTTTGCCGTGTCCCAGCCGAGGCTGGGGCGGGCCTTCCGCAGCGGGCATCTGGACGCCCCGCGGAACGATGCGGACAAGGTGTGAGGAAGCAACGAGGCAACGAGTGTTCATGGACAACGAGGCAGGTCACCCGACGGAGTCGGGTGCGCCGGCCGGTGTGATGGCCGGGGTGATGGGCGGGGCGGTTGCTCCGCAGGCAGCAGGCGATTTCCGGACTCTCGGCCTCTCCGCGGCGACGCTCGACGCCGTCGACCGGGCCGGCTACACGACGCCCACGCCCGTGCAGGCGGGCCTCATCCCGCGGGCGCTCGCGGGCGTGGACGTGCTCGGCCAGGCCCGCACGGGCACCGGCAAGACGGCATCGTTCGTGCTCCCGATCCTGGAGCGGATGCACCAGCCCGGACGGGGTGGCGGCCCTCGGGCGCTCGTGCTCGTTCCCACCCGCGAACTCGCCGTGCAGGTGAAGGACGAGTTCGACAAACTCGCCCAGGGCTCGCGGATCCTCTGCGTGGCCGTCTACGGTGGAAAGCCCATCAAGGGAC
>JBPCTA010000100.1:0-3470 GCA_051006595.1 Pirellulales bacterium | reverse complement strand
GGGCAGCACCGTGCCGCCGCGAAAGCCGAAGCCCCCGGCCGGGCTTCTCCCCTGCGCCTGCGCCAGAAGCGCTGCCACGCGACCGGCGGTGCCGATCTCGGCCGTCGCGAGCGTCGCGGCCCTGCCTCGCGTGACGGCGATCACGGCATCTTCGATCTCGTCATCCTCCACGCCATAGGCAAGCGTTCCCAGACACTCGCGAATGATGTCTTCCGTGGGGGCGATCTTCGCGAGGCACTCGGTCTCGGTGCGGCCGCGGGCGGCGATCCGCAGCGTGATGGTGGCCTCGTGGGCCGTGATGCCCACGAGCGGGTCGCGGCCGCGGCGGACGAGATCGGGCAGCATGGCCTCGATGGCACTCTCGCCGGCACCGAAGCATTTGATCCGCCGCTGCACAATCGTGGCTGTGTCCGGCATCATGGCCAACAGCGCTGGCTCCACAGTGGCCCTCCACATCGTCCGCATCTCCGAGGGCACTCCCGGCAGCGCGAAGATCCTGCAGCAGCCACCAGTGCGAGCGATGTCGATGTCGATTCCCGGTGCGGTGCCGTCGGGGTTGGGGATGATCCGGCTGCCACGGGGAAATAGCGCCTGGCGGCGATTCGACTCCGGCATCGGCATCCCGCGGTTGGCGAACCGCGACTCCACCACGGCAACGGCCGCCGCGGAGAGTTCGAGCGGCACGCCCGCCACGGCCGCCAGAACGTCGCGGGTGAGGTCGTCGGCCGTCGGTCCGAGCCCACCGGTCACGACCACGACATCGGCACGGCCCGCTGCCATCCGAAAGGCTTCCACGCCGGCTTCGAGGGTGTCGGGGACGGTCGTGTGGAAGGTCACCGGCAGGCCGATCACCCCCAGTTCGGCCGCCATCCAGCGGCTGTTGGTGTCGAGGCGCTGGCCGGAAGTGAGCTCGTCTCCGATCGCGATGACTTCAGCGTGCATGGGGGTTCCAGCGGCAGTTTCCGCGGCGTCCGGCCGCGGTGATTCCTGCATCATCTATAACTGTCGGATCCTTCGGCGAACAGTCGCCGTCGGCCCGAATCCGGGACATGACGAGAGATCCACATGCGAATCGGACTGCTGGGCTGCGACGCGAGAATGGCGGAAGTCGTCGAGGCGGCGGTCCACCGCGGTGACCGCGTCGTCGTGGCGACGGGCATCCGGACCGGGCTTCTCGAAGGCCTCGACATTCCCCACAGCCGCTCCTGGGACCCGCTGCTCGATGCGACTGTCTGCGATGTCATCTTGGTCGGCGCCGACGGCTGGGACGAGTCGCGGGCCCAGGCCGTCCGCTCGCTGGTGCAGGCCGGCCGACCGCTGCTGCTGTCCCAGCCGCTCGAACTCTCGATGCTCTGGGCCTACGAGCTCGACATGATCCGCAGCGACACTGGCAGCCTGCTCGTCCCCTGCCTGCCGGACCGGCTCCACCCCTTTGTCGAACGGATGCAGGAAGCGATCACGGCGTCACTGGCGGGAGTCGGTGACACCGGGCCTGCGGAGTCTCTTCTCTTCGAGCGACGGATGCAGGATCGATCGAGGCATGCGGTGCTCTCCCAGTTGGCCCGCGACGCCGACCTGATCCGGGCCCTGGCCGGCGATCCGTCGCGGCTCTCCACGCTCGGCGCAGCGAGCCCGGAAACGGCGTGGAACACGCTCGCGGTCGGATTCACCGGGCCGACCCAGGTGCCGGTCCGCTGGCAGGTCGCTCCCGGCACGCAGCCCGGACTGACCATTCGGCTCCAGACGGCCAATGGCTCGCTCAGCATCGATGCTCCCGACGACTCGTCGCAGCCGTGGACATGGTCGGGGCCGGCGCGGGCGTCAGACGCCGATTCCAGGGCCTTCGATCGCGGCGCGACGATGCTGGCCGTGCTGGACCGTCGCCAGACGGGCACCGCCGATGACGACGGGATGATCGCCGCCTCGTGGGCCGACGCCGCTCGTGCCATCGAGCTTGCGGAAACCGTGCCCCGAAGCCTCACGAAAGGCCGCGCCGTCGATCTCCATCGCGAGGAGTTCACCGAGATGGGAACCTTTCGCGGAACGATGGCGTCGCTGGGGTGCGGACTGATCATGGCCGCGCTCTTCGTGCTCGTCGTCGCCACGCTGGTGGCAGGCATCGCCCGCGAGTTTGGCTGGAAAGCAGCGGGGAGCTTCGTCGATGCCTGGCCGACCATCGTCCTCACCGTTCTGGGCCTGTTCCTCCTGCTCCAACTCCTTCCCCTCCTCATCGGGGCCAATCGGGACGACCGTCCCCCAAGCCAGCCCGACGCTCCGGCATGAATGATTTTTCAGCCGCCAGCAGCCCCTTCCAAGACGCAGCGACAGGGCCGCTGTTGGCCTGAAATCATGGAAAAATGTGCCGGCTGACGGGGGCGTCAATGGACCGCCGGCTCGGGGCGGTCGATGCTCCCCCTGGGGACGAGATGTTCGGGGTTGGGGTGAGGGTTGCCGGCAGCATGCGGCGATCAGCCCAGTCGACTGTGGGGAGCACGCCTGCATGCGGTATCGTCCGGCAGTTCTGCCGCTCATGTCGCTCGTGATCGCCTTGTCGATCCTGTCGGCCGCCCGTGCCGAACCCCGTCGCACGGCGATCGTTCTGGCCATCGAGTCGCAGCGAGACTCAGTGGTCAACATCCACGGCCAAAAGGTCGTGGGGGGCGGTGACGACGGCACCGAGGGCGACGTGCGCCGCGTCAACGGCATGGGAACGGGCGTGGTCGTCGATGCACGTGGCTACGCCGTGACGAACTATCACGTGGTCGAGGGCGTCCGTCGCATCGAGGTCACGCTCGCGTCGGGGAAGACTTGTGCGGCCATGCTCGTCTCGCACGATCCGCGGACCGATCTGGCAGTGATCAAGATCGACACCGACGGCCGGCTGCCCGTCGCCACGATTGGCACCTCCAGCGATCTGATGATCGGCGAGACCGTGCTCGCCCTCGGCAATGCCTACGGCTATGAACACACCGTGACCCGCGGCATCGTCTCTGCACTCCATCGCAACGTCGAGGTCAGCCGGACGCAGCGGTACGAAGACCTGATCCAGACCGATGCCAGCATCAATCCCGGCAACTCTGGCGGCCCGCTCCTCAACATCAACGGTGAGGTCATCGGGATCAACGTGGCCGTCCGCGCGGGTGCTCAGGGCATCGGGTTTGCGATTCCGATCGACCGCGTGCTCGACGTGGTCTCCCGGCTGCTTTCGGTCGAGCGGGTTGACCAAACCTGGCACGGTCTCGTGGTTCGCGGCGACGCGCCGCGGGGCGCCGTGGTCGAGGCCGTTCATCGCCGCAGCCCTGCCGAGAGCGTGGGCGTGAGGGCCGGAGATCTGATCACCCGGATCGGCGACGTGAACGTCTCGCATCAGCTCGATGTCGAGCGGGCTCTGATCGGCCACAAGGCCGGCGACAGCGTCTCGGTCACCGTGATGCGGGCCGGCGCCGCCGAGCGACTGGAGTTGTCCCTCG
>JBPCTA010000099.1:0-5067 GCA_051006595.1 Pirellulales bacterium | reverse complement strand
CAGCAATCAAGAGGAGAAACTTCCTGCCGGTGTATTTCCGGAGGGACAGCACGATACCTTCGACGACAATGAGGGCTGTTTTGAAGCACTTATGCACCGACGCATGCTCATCGCACCATGTGCACAACATGACGATGTGCTGTCGAGAAGACGTCAGTCCGTCGTTGTTGGGCGAATGATGTGACGTTGAGCATGGGGCCGGAACATGTGCTGCAGCCGATTTGGGCCTGTTGCTGGCGAGTCGGCATCGCGTCATGGGATTCGTCGCCTCACTCGTCGCGGGTCGTTGGGCAGCCAAACGACAGCGAGCTGACACTCAGGATCATGGCCCACGCGGCCCATGGAATCATGCCCGTCGTCGGGATGACGGTGAGGAGCGACCCGGCTTTGGCCCTGACCGCATCGTGGCGACGAGACGCTCGACGTCGTTGGAAAAGGCCGTGTCGGTGGCGACTCGTGAGGCAACTCCCCGCACGCCGCGCAAGACCGTCGTATGTTCCCTTCCGCCAAAGGCTTCACCAATCGCCTCGAGGCTTTGACGGGTGAGGCGGCGGGCGAGATACATCGCCAGGGAACGCGCGGCCACCACGCTCCGCTGCCGGCCATCGCCGGTGAGCAGCGTGGGAGACATGCCATGGTGTCTGGCCGTGCCACGAATGATCCGACCGACCGACCAGGATGGCTCTCCGGCCCCGAGATCGTCGGCAGGAGACGTGGAGACGACCACCAGACCCGCGGCAAGTCGGGAGGCGAGCGGTTCTGCAAGCCGGGAGGCATTCGGTGGCTCGGCCAGCGACACGCAGACGAAGGTGCCGGCCGCCGCCGCATCGAGAAACCTGGCGGCGGCCATCTGGACGCGGCCAGATCCGATCTGGTCGAACTGGCAGACGATCACCAGCCGCCGCATGAGGAGTCGATCGCGCAGCCGTGCCATTCGTTCGACGTCGTCACACGCCGCAAACTCCGCACCGAGCGCCGGGCCGTCGCAGATCATGACGGCCTCCGGACCCAGGGCCGAGCAGGCATTGAGAAGGTCTCCTACAAGCGGCGGCCTGGCATCCTTCGAGACGACGACCAGCGGCGTCGCGGGGCTGAACCAGTGCCGGTCCTCGCGACCGAGAATCGCGGCGGCGGCGGCCGCGACGAGGGGCGCGTGGCCTGGCTCTCCGCCGCTGGTCCGTGGGCCCACGTCAGCCGAGCGGCACGGATTCGGGCGGGAAGAAGCCATCGAAAACGATCCGGTAACGACATGAAGTATTGCCTGGAGCAGTTGTTGCTCCCCGGCCTCCATGCCGCTCCCTCATCCGATGGTGAGCCTACCGATCGCTGACCAGATTATGAAGACCACGCGATGCCAGGCCGCGGAAGACGCGATCGAGTCGAGCCAGCGCGGTCTGCACGTCGTCCGCCGACGTCGTAGGCCCGATGCTGGCCCGCACCGCGGCATGCGGCACCCAGTCGGGCAGCCCCAACGCCACGATAGCGGCCGCCGGCTCGCTCGACCCACTGGCGCAGGCAGTGCCCGTTGCCAGACAGACGCCTGCCAGATCCGCCGCCATCACCACGGACTGCCGGTCAAGGCCTCGGAAGGCGATCGTCGTGATATGCGGCGCCCGGTCGGAGGCCCTGCCCACCACGAGCGTCTCGATGCCGGCGGCCTCGGCGGCGGCGACAACTCCCTGCTCAAACAGGTCGCGGAGGTGCGATACCCGCCGCCGCGTTGCTTCCCGCTCGGCAACGGCAAGTTCCCAGGCCCGCGCGAATCCTGCCGCCAGGGCGACCGCCTCGGTGCCGCCGCGAAGGCCGAGTTCCTGTGGCCCGGGCGTAACCGGCGATAGCGGCACGTCGCCGCGGACCACGACCGCTCCGATGCCCCGCGGTCCACCGAACTTATGGGGTGCCAAGGCGAGCGTGGTCCAGCCCGCTGCATGGAACGAGAGATCGATCCACGCGGCCGCCTGCGTGGCATCGGCGTGGACAAGAAAAGCAGCCAGATTTTCCATCGCCGCGGCTTTCATCCAAGCGGTCTCAGCGATTCCCGTCTGTCCACAGACAGGCGTCGTGCAGAGCAGCAATGGGCGGCCCCGATGAGTCATGGCAAATGCGGTGGCGGCTGCCGCCGCTGATCCCCGGCTATCGAGCGACAGCGTTGTCGCCACCCAGCCGTCGGCCGCGAGACAGGCCGCTGCGAGCGCCACGCTCGAATGCTCCCGTGCCGAGCAGGCGACGGCTCCACGAAGCCCTCCTTCACCGGTCATTCCGCGTCCGCTGCCAATCACAGCCAGCCGGTTTGCCTCGGTCGCACCGCTCGTGAAAACGAGCCGATCCCGGCGGCTGCCCGATGTTTGGCCGCCGATCAAGGATAGGATTCGCTCGCGGCTTTCCTCGAGGACGGCTCGGGCCCGCCGGCCGGCGGCATGAGGGCTCGAGGGGTTGGCAAAGGCCTCGTGCGCCGCCCGCTGCATCGCCTCGGCAACCTCGGGCCGCAGGGGCGTGGCTGCCGCATGATCGAGATAGACCGAGCTTCCAGGCCGCGGGGAAGAGTCAACGGTCATGGGCGGTCGCCGCTTTGTCAGCCGCCTTCGAGGAACGACGCGATCCTGTCGATGCCAGCCGAGAGTTTTTCCTCGGACGCAGCGAACGACATGCGGACGTGGCCCTCGGCCCCGAAGGCGCTGCCTGCGACGAGCGCCACGTGTTTCCGCTCCAAGAGCGCCTCGCACCACTCCGTGCTGGTGCCGATTCCCGCGGCCCGCATCCGGGCGAGCGATTCGCGGATGTCGAAGAAGGCGTAAAAGGCTCCGCCGATCTCAGGGAGCCGGACTCCCGGCAACGCCGCGAGCCGCTCCACCACCAGATCCCGCCGCGTCTCAAAGGCCTGGCGCATTTCGGCCACACACTCCTGCGGCCCGGTCAGGGCGGCGACCGCCGCGTGCTGGCTGATGCTCGCGGGGTTGCTCGTCTCCTGGCTCTGCAGATTGGCGATCGCCTTGGAGAGCGGCTCCGGAGCAATCGTCCAGCCGATTCGCCAGCCGGTCATCGAATAGGTCTTGCTCACCCCGGCCACGACGACGGTGCGGTTTTCGAGCCCGGGCCGGAGCGTCGGAAACGACACGCTCGCGCGGCCGTCATAGACGAGCTGGTCGTAGATCTCATCGGAGACGACCGCCAGATCGCGGTCGATAGCGATATCGGCCAATGCGGTCAGTTCGGCCGCCGAGTACACGACCCCGGTGGGGTTGCTGGGGGAGCAGAGCAGGAGCATGCGGGTCTTGGAGGTGATCGCGGCCCGCAGGGCCTCGGGCGAGAGCTTGAAGTCGTCCTCGATTCGCGTCTGAACCAGCACGGGCGTGCCGCCGGCGAGCTTGATCAGTTCGGCATAGCTCACCCAGTAGGGTGTGGGCACAACCACCTCGTCCCCCTCGTCGAGCAGCGCCGTGAACACGTTGTGGAGCGCATGCTTGGCGCCGTTGGAGACGACTACTTGGGCGGGGGTGACGGCGAGGCCGGTGCGGCGGGCATAATCGTCGGCCACCGCCTTGCGGAGCTGCGGAATGCCAGCCGCCGGGGTGTATTTGGTTTTCCCGGCCCGGATCGCCTCCTCGGCAGCCCGGCAGATGTGCGCGGGCGTCGGGAAATCGGGCTCGCCCACCGACAGGTCGATGACATCGATGCCGGCCGCGGTCATTGCGGCGGCGCGGGCGGCCATCGCCAGAGTGGCCGACGGCTCGAGGGCCTGCATGCGGCGGGCGGTGTGCAGGCTGTGCGACTCCAAGGGACTCTCTCTTCGGCTGTCCATGCGGCTTCTGGCGGCTCCTGGCGGCTCGCGCGGTGGATCGACGGCCCGGGCCGGCTGCCGACGGAACGGACGGCTGCCGCTACCAGGGCCCCGCGTCTGCTTGACGCTCACGATCAATCGACCAAATGATACCACCGGAACGTTTGTTTCCCAGCCACGTCGAGCCGCTCTCCCGCCGGAAACGCATCATGTCGCAGAGGTCGCCTGGCCGTGTCGGAGTCTGGCTCATCGGAGCGAAGGGGGGCGTGGCCACAACCATGATCACGGGCTTGGCGGCCCTTCGCCGTGGCGACATCGATCCCGTCGGACTCGTGACCGAACTGGAGCCCTTCGCCCGCCTCGGCCTGGTCGGCTTCGACGACCTCGTCGTCGGCGGTCACGATATCCGCGGAGGCAGGCTTGGCGACGAGGCGCGGCGGATGTGGAGCGAGAGCCGCGCGATTCTGCCGGAGTTGCTCGACGGCGCTGCGGAACTGTTCGCGGAAGTCGAGCCCCGCCTGCGGCCTGGCACGCTGGTGGCCTCCGGAGAGCGGATCCGGAGCCTTGCCGACCCGAGCACGGCCGCGATCGTCGAAACGCCCAGGGCTGCCATCGAACGGATGCGTCATGACATCGAGTCGTTCGCCGCGGCGGAGCGGCTCGCGCACGTGGTCGTGGTCAACGTCTCCTCCACCGAGCCCCCTCCGTCCCTGCCTATTCCGCGTGACTTCTCCGAGATTGAGCCCCTGCTCGACGACGCCGTGGCCTGCCCGCTGCCCGGCAGCAGCCTCTACTTTCTGGCCGCCGCCGCCGCCGGGGCGAGTTTCATCAACTTCACGCCCTCCACCGGTGCCACCCCGGCCTGCCTGCAGCAGGTCGCGATCGATCGGCGGATCGCCCACGCCGGTTGTGACGGCAAGACCGGTGAGACGCTCCTCAAGAGCGTGCTCGCCCCGATGTTCGCCGCGCGTCACCTCGAGGTCATGAGCTGGGTCGGGCACAACATCTTCGGCAACATGGACGGCAAGGTGCTCGACGATCCCCGGAACAAGGCGGCAAAGGTGAAGAGCAAGGACCACCTGCTCGCGGCGATCCTCGGCTACCCGCCACAGACGCACGTCTCGATCGAGTACATCCGCAGCCTCGGCGATTGGAAGACGGCCTGGGACCACGTCCACTTTGCAGGTTTTCTGGGCGTGCCGATGACGCTGCAATTCATCTGGCAAGGCTGCGATTCGGTACTCGCCGCGCCGCTGGTGCTGGACATGGTCCGTTTCACGGAACTGGCC
>JBPCTA010000098.1:0-3092 GCA_051006595.1 Pirellulales bacterium | reverse complement strand
CGCTTTACACCACCTGGACGTGGCGCGAGAGCAATAACGCCTACGCCAATCACGACATCAACTTCGCCTTCAGCGCCGACGGGGGAGTCACGTGGCTCAACAACGCCGGCAGCATCATCGGCGATACCACTGCTGCCCGGCCGATGACCGTCGCCTCGCCCGGCCAGGTGATCCAGCCGCTCGACCGTCAGCAGTCGCTCATCAACCAGCAGGCGCAGATCGTGATGGGCGACGGCAGCGTCCATACGGTGATGTATCATCGGCGGCCTGATCAGCCATGGGCCGCCGGAGATCCCGTCTATGCGCTTGCCGACTCGTCTTATTACGACTATGTCCGAGACCCGTTGACCGCCGACTGGTCGCGGCACGAGATTCCCGGATTGGTGGGCACACGGGCCGCGCTCGCCCGATCGGCTGACGACACGCTCTACGCGGTCTATGTCTCGCCGGGAACACCCCTCAGCACGATCAACACCGCAAACGGAGCGAGTGGCCAACTCCTGACAATCGCCGCCGCCCACAAGGCATCCGGCTGGGACGACTGGGCGATCGTGTATCGCGACAACCTTCGCTCCTTCGTGAACGAACCTCGAGTCGATGCGGAGCGACTTCTGGCGAGCGGCATTCTTTCCGTCTACGTGCAGGAGAACACGGCGGTGACGTCGACGACCGGGACGCCCCTGCGAGTCCTCGACTTCATCGCGGCAGCCGCCCCCAGCGGCGATGGATGGACACCGACCGGTGGTGGGTCCTGGACGACGGCCGCCAACTGGACACCGGCCCTCGTCCCTAGTTCCGGGACTGCCCAGGCCACAATCGGGTATGGATTCCAAGGCGGATCCGCGATCACGCTTGACGCCGCGGTGACGCTCAACCGACTCACGTACCTCGGGGCCAGCGGCACCATCGGCCCGGGCGCCGGCGGCACGCTCGCGTTCGGTGGCACGTCAGCCACGGTTCGGGTGGAGTCTGCCGTGGCGATCACGGCCCCGGTCGCGGGCAGTTTTCTGAAGAGCGGAGCTGGCATGCTCGTGCTGGCCACGGACAACTCTGCCGGGCTGGAAGGAAAGACGCTCACGATCGCCGGGGGCCAACTCATGACGAGCACCGGCGGCACGGCCGCGGGCACGGAGTTTGGGACCGCGACGACGACGGTTTCCGTTCAGCCATCGGGGCAGATCTGGCTGGCGGGTGTTACGGCGGGTGCGAGGACCTTTCCCCAGACGCTCCGCATCAGTGGATCCGGTGAAGGCGCCGCGGCCACCGGCGCGATTGTCAACGACTCAAGTACAGCCAATGCAATCGCGCTCACCGGTCAGATGATCGTCGAGAGCGACGCGACGATTGCCTCGCTCAACAATGCCACCTACACCTTCGGCAGCGGTTCGACGGGGATCAGTGAGGCGACGGCCGGCCGCACGCTCACGATCTCCCTGGCCTCCGGGACGAGTCTGATCTCGGGAACGGTCGGAGTGACCACGCTCGTGAAGGCCGGCAACGGCACGCTCCGGCTCGGCTCCGCCAACCGCCTCATCGACTCCGGCACCGTTCGGATTGACGGCGGCACGCTGCACCTCGGCGGCGCGAGCGATCGGGTGGCCACGCTCGCGCTGACCGGTGGTGCGGTCGCCAGCGGAACGCTCACCGCGGGACTGTTCGACCTCCAGTCGGGAACGTTCTCGGCGGTGGCATCGGGCTCGGGCACGATCAGGAAGTCGGGGCCGGGCACGGCGACACTCTCGGGCTCGAACGGCGGCTTCACGGGAACGACCAGCATCACCGAGGGGATCCTCGCCATCACTTCCACGGCCGCGCTCCCAGGCTGGAACGTCTCCGGCCGCTTCGCCGTGTCCGGGAGCGCGACGCTCGCCGTGCCTGCCGCCTTCAGTGACGCGACGATCGCCACGCTCGTCACGACGGGCAATTTCTCGAGCGGTGGGCGGATTGGGCTCGATAAAACGTGCAGCTCCCGCGTGCTCTCGTTCGGAAGCGGTGGCCAAGGGGGGCTTGGGATCCGCGCGATCGGGTCGGGGACGCTCGTCGGCTCGTCCTCCAACTCGTTCACCGGGGGCCTTACCCTGGGCGGCGGTCTGGCCCGCGTGACGGCAACCGGCGGGTTTGGCAGTGGGCCGATTACGATCACCGGCTCCGCGACCAGGCTCATTCTGGCGAGCAATGTGACGCTCGGCAACGACATCATCGTCGATGCACCGGCCGGAGCCATTGCCAACGGCGTCATTCAATACGAGGGCTCGGGCACCGGGCGACTCAGTGGAGGAACGGTCACGGTGCTCGGCAATAGTGCGAGCGGCGGGACGTTTGCGTCGACGGGCGGCGGAACCCTCGTCGTCGATGGGGCCATCAACGCTCCGGGGTCAGTTCCCGTGAGCATGCGGATCGGCACGACGGTGTTCGGCGGCGGCGGGAACTACGAGACGTTCCTGATCAATGAGGAAACGGCCCGACTCGGCGGCGCGGACGGACTCTCGCCGGCGGCGACGGTGACCATCGGTGCCAGCTACGCAGCCACGCTCGATCTCGCCGGATTCGACCAGTCGTTGGCGGGCCTTCTCAAGGGGCCGGGGAGTGCGACAGTCGGCAATAGTTCCACGACCCGCGATGCGATCCTCACAGTGACGGGCAGCTCATCGTATGCGGGCTCGATCCAAAACGCCGTTGCCGCGGGCAGCCGGCGTGTTTCCCTGGCCGTCGACGGCGGCTGGCTGCGGCTCACGGCCGCCACCACGTTTTCTGGTTCGACGGCGATCACCGGCGGCATGCTCCAGGTGGGGCACGCCCTGGCACTCGCGGCCAGCCCGGCCATCGTCGGGGCAGGCGGCACGCTCGCGGTGGATGCTGCCGTGACCATGGTCTCTCCGGGCATCACGCTCGTGGGAGGTGCTCTCTCGGCTCCACGGCTGGTGATCGGTGGCACCGCGGGAATCGCCAGCGTGGTGGTGGAGTCAGGGTCGATCTTCAGCACGCCGGTGATCTCCGTCTCGGGCAGCGGCGTCTTGCGACTCCCCTCGAATCGGCAGATGACCGTATCAGCCGCGAGCCTGACGATCGTGGAAACCGCCGGAGGCGGACTT
>JBPCTA010000097.1:0-4042 GCA_051006595.1 Pirellulales bacterium | reverse complement strand
GAGACGCGATACGACCACTGATTCGCCGGTGCGGAGGTTTCATAGTCATACAGGGGACGTTATTGCGTGGAATCCTCGCGGGCAGTCGCCGTCACGGAATCCCAGGGGCCGTCGGCGGATGCCGCGCGGTCGACGACATAGCGCGTGGCCCCGACCGAGCCGCGCCAGCTGATGGCGGCCGGATCGGTGACCGGAAGCATCTCGGGCGTCGTCGGCATCGGCGGTTGAGTCACGGCGAGTCCGCGGATCCGGAAGGCCGTGTCACGCACGAACGCCAGCACATCGGTCTCCTCGTAGGCTGCCCCCGACGGGAAACCAGGCCAATGAAACGCCTTATAACGCCCCTGGTTCGCTGGCTCGGAATGCCAGTAAAAACCACCGTCGCGGCTTCGAAACCGCAGGCTCCAGAGGAGCACCCCGGCGGCGTCCGAGTCGATCACCTGCTCGACGATCGGCTGGATCTCATCGAGCGGCACGAAGCCCGCCTCGCCCACGAAGTAGGGCTTCCGACCGGCCGTGACCGCGATCGCCTTGGCGACGTCGGCCGCCATGTCAACGCCTGGTCCGGGATAGTGGTGCGTCGTGATCACGTCGATCTCGGGAATGTCGAGCGACGTTGCCGGCACGCCGTGGAGCGAGTTTCCGTCGATCACGAGATGGTTGGGATCGAGTTGCTTGATCGTGCGGGCGATCTCCCGCGTCCACTCAGGGGGCGAATCAAGTTCGTTGCCGGTTTCCCAGCCCAGGATCGCGGGGTCGTCCGCGTAGCGAATGCCGGTGATCGTGTTGGTGCGACGCAGCACGTGCGCGATCGTCTGCTTGAAGTCGGCGATCACGTCCGGGTCGGTCCAAAATGCCTCGGGCGGCTTGCCGCGAAATCCCGCATACTGCGGCGCGCCCCCCTGCCATTTCCAGTTGTCGACGAGGGGAATGATCACGCGGATGCGTTCGCGGTTGGCGGCGGCGAGCATGCGGTCCATGGCGACGAACCCGTGTTCGTTGAATTCCCCGGGGCCGATCACATGCACAAACGGTCCCATGTCGGAGTCATCCCGACGCACCGTGATCACATAACTCCTGGCCACGCTGCCGCCCATCTGCCGCACCGCCCGGAAGGCGTCGGTGAGCTCAAAGTCGTCAGGCCATCGCCACGGCGTCGAACCACCCCAGGTGAAGGCGTCTTCCACGATGAGGAGGTTGGGCACGTTGAACGACACGAAGCGAAGGACGCCCTCGCCGTCGCGCAGGCAAGTGCCGTCGCGGGACACGAAGCTCCAGGAGGCCGTCGATGAGTCCACGCCTTCGGCGGCGATCGCCAGCGGGCCGACGTTGGTCGCGACGACCGTTCCTGCGGCTGGCACGATGATCGTCACGACAGCCGCGTGCAGGATGCGGCGGACCATGCATTCCCAAACCTTCACGGAAGCCTCACTCACCCGGGGTGGATGCGTCGCTCGCTCGCGGCCATCTCGGCGGCCACGTCGGCCGGATAGTCTTCCAGCCGGTCGTACCACGAGAACTTCAGCACGATCATGCAGACCGCCACGATGCCGAGGGCCCAGGCAAGACGCGGGAAATCCTCGAGCACCAAGTAGATGCCGCCGGCCGTCAAGGCCGTCTGCCAGATGATGCCGACGGCGACGTTGAACAGGTCGCGCGGCAGGTCGCGATTGGCGGCGATCCCGGGTTGCTCCCTGGCCAGGTCGGCGTGAATCGGCCCCCAGAATCCCCAGGGACGCACCCGCCGATAGAACCGCTTCAGAACGGCTCGGTCGTCGGGCGGCGTGAGCAGGCTGCCGAGCACGCTGGCTGCGAGTGAGATCCCCAAGATTGCGGGAAACACGGCAAGATTCTTCTCGAGCCCCCACAGCGTGGACTGCCCGTGCAACGCGATCGTGAATCCGAGGGCCGCCGCGATCCCCGAAATCATGCCCCAGAAGTAGCCCCAGCCGTTGAATCGCCACCAGTGCCACTTGAGCACGTTGGCGGCGATGTAGCCCCCGTAGAGCGCTCCCACGATCCAGTTGACCACGTCCTGAAGCTCGTCCAGCACGAATCCCACGGCAGTGCCGACGAGGACGACGGCGATGGTCGTCGCATAGCTCATGAGCACGTAGGTGCGGTCGGAGGCATGCGGATTGAAGTAACGCTTGTAGATGTCGTTGACGACGTAGGCCGGGGCCGCATTCACCGTGGCGGCATACGTGCTCATGAAGGCGGCGAGCAGCGCTGCCAGCAGCAGCCCAAACAGACCGACCGGAATGAATGCCCGCATCGTCAGCGGCAGAATAAGGTCGAAATCGACACCGTCCCCCATGGCGGCCAGATCCTCCCGAAGGAAGACGACCGCCAGGATCGTGAGCCCGGTGATCAGCATGTAGCGAGGAAAAAGCAGCACCAGATTGACAAACCCGCTCATCAAGGCCGCCTCGCGCGGCGACCGGGCCGAAAGCACCCGCTGCATGTCATAGTTTGGAGCCGGTCCGGCCATGCTGGAGAGCAGCCCTTTCACGAGCGCGATTCCGAAAAACACCGAGAACAGCCGCCAGCCGTCGGAGGCGATTCGGGCCTGAGCAGCCGGCAGGATGCCCGACCAGTCGAGGCCCACCTCGCGGCCGAACCAGATATCGTTCCAGCCCGCCGGTACCGCAGCGGCCAGGGTTTCGGGTGAGACGCGGGCCATGGCGATCAGTCCCACGCCGATGCAACCGGCGGTCATGATCACGAACTGGAGCACCTCGGTGAAGACGACGCTATACATGCCCCCCTTCACGACATACAGGGTCGTCAGGGCCGTGATCGCCAGGCCATAGAGGTTGGCATTGGTTCCCGGATCGGTGGCCAGTTGCCAGGGCAGGAAGGTGGCGGCGAACTTGCCGATGCCGATGAAGCCGTAGGCCAGGAACCCCACCACGTTGATCAGCGCAAAGAGCACGACCACCAGATGGGCGGCCTGGGCCCCGCGCGACGAGCCGAAACGCTGCTCGATCCAGTCGGCGCCGGTGACCACGCCGGAGCGGCGGAGCCACACCGACAGATAGGCCATCATGATGATCTGGTTGAAGACGGGCCAGAGCCAGGGAATCCACACCCTCTTCAACCCATAGACAAACAGCCAGTAGACCATCAGCATCGTGCCGCTGATGTCGAACATTCCCGAGGCGTTGGAGATGCCGAGGACGTACCAGGGAATCGTGTTTCCGCCCAAGAAATAGCTACGGAGATTCTTGGACGCGAGCCCCGAAATCCAGAAGCCCACCACCATGGTCAGGACCACGAAGGCGGCGATGATGGCCGCATCGATGGGGTGGAGCGTAGTCATGATCGCCAAGGTGCCGGCTGTGATCATGCAGCGACGAGCCGCCGCCTGGAATAAGACGAGACGATGAGAAGAGCTAGAAGACTTCGGAGTGCTGCTTCACGAAGTCCACGAGTTCGCCGAGCCGGGCGTAGGCCACGCAGGTGCAGGTGTCGGCGGCCCCGTAGTAGATCGCGAGGCGATCCGTAGCCCCGTCATGCAGGGCCGCGCAGGGGAACACGACGTTCGGAACATGCCCCGAAACTTCGTAGTCGGCTTCCGGTGTGAGCAGATGCCGATTGATGCGGTAGTGAACCCGCCACGGCTCGTCGAGGTCGAGAATGGCCGCGCCCATGCTGTAGACGAATCCGTTGCAGGTATCCATCACGCCGTGATAGATCATCAGCCAGCCGTCGGCTGTTTCGATAGGAATCGGGCCCGCGCCGATCTTCGTCCGCTGCCACCACTGGCCGACATGATCGCCCCCCTTTCGCATCACCAGCCGATGCATGCCCCAATGGATCATGTCGGGGCTGTGGCTCAGGTAGATGTCGCCGAAGGGCGTGTGGCCGTTGTCGCTCGGGCGACTGAGCATCACGTAGCGGCCCCCGATTTTTCGCGGAAACAGCACGCCATTTCGGTTGAACGGCAGGAAGGCATTCTCCAGCTTCTCGAACGACACGAAGTCTTTCGTTCGCGCGAGACTGATCGTCGGGCCGTTGTGGCCGCCGCACCACGAGATGT
>JBPCTA010000096.1:0-7597 GCA_051006595.1 Pirellulales bacterium | reverse complement strand
CCCGATCCGCTCTACCGTCGGCGTTTGCTCGGTGGAGGGCCGGATGGAGCGGGCTTCTCGGGCGGCGCTTCGTTGAACTTCTCGGCCTGGCCGGTCAACTCATAGAGAAATCGACTCGGGCGGGAAGGCTTGCTCTTGCCCCACTTCGTGCGCGTGAGGCACAGCGAGAGCATCAGCCGCCGCTTGGCCCGCGTCACGCCCACGTAGCAGAGCCGGCGTTCCTCGTCGATCGCCTGCAGGCCGTCGTTCAATGAGCGATGGTGCGGCAGAAGGCCCTCCTCCATCCCGACCATCCAAACGCAGTCGAACTCGAGCCCTTTGGCGGCGTGGAGCGTCATCAACCGCAGCACGCTGCCACTCGGCTTGTCGTCCTTGAATCGTTCGGTGTCTTCGACCTGCAGCACGAAGTCGTCGAGAAACCCACGAACGACGGCGGCAAGATCCCGCTGGCCAGGGTGGCCTCGTTCGTGCTCCGCGAGCGCGGTGGCCACTTCCTCCACGCACGCCCACCGGGCCTCCGCCTCGTTTGGCTCGTCCTCGTATTCCTTTTCGAGATATCGTCGGTAGCCGGCCGCGTCGAGCAACTCCCGCAGCACACCGGCCGCCCGCGACTGGCCAGGTGGCGGCAACGGACCGACGTCGCGGATCGAGACGAGACGCGTGAGCGCGTCCACGCCACCCCGCGCGGCGGGCGTGAGCTGACCGCCGTCGCGGCGGGCCAGCAGCTCGCGCCACAGGCTGTGGCCGGCAGCCGTGGCGGCTGCCCGGGCCGCCTGCACGGTCGAACTCGCGAGTCCGCGAGGCGGCACGTTGGCAATGCGAGACAGTGCCAGATCGTCGTCGGGCTCGACGAGCATCCGGAGAAACGCCATCACGTCCTTGACCTCGCGGCGGTCGAAGAACGAGTGGCTGCCGATCAGCTCGTAGGGGATGTTCCGTCGTCGTAGTTCCTGCTCGAACGTCCGTGTCTGCTCGCCCGTGCGAACGAGAATCACCGCCTCGCCCGGCTCGACCTGCCGTTCGCGCAGCAGGCTCTCGACGTCGCTCACCACCCGCCGCGACTCGTCGACCTCGTCCTGCGCCTGGATGATCGCCGGCGGCACGCCAGGAGCGCCGGTCGCAATCAGTTTCTTGCCGTGCCGCCGCGAGTTTCGCTCGATGAGCATGTTGGCGGCCCGGATGATCTCAGGCGTCGAGCGGTAGTTCTCCTCGAGCCGCACGATTTTGGCCCCCGGCCACCGCTTGGCGAAGTCGAGAATGTGCGAGATCTCGGCGCCCCGCCAGGCGTAGATCGACTGGTCATCGTCTCCCACCACGCACAGGCTTTTGTGGTCGCGGGCCAGTGCCGAAAGGATTCGCTCCTGGATGCCGCTCGTATCCTGATACTCGTCGATGAGCAGGTGATCGAAGCGGCCCGCCTCCGCACGCCGCACGTCCTCGTGGTGCGTGAAGAGTTCGTCGACCAGCAGCAGGAGATCGTCGAAATCGACCGCGTTCGACGTCCGCAGGGCGTTCTGATAGCGGCGGTAGCCCGCGGCCGCCAGCGTCCAGGTGTCGTCGGCATCGGCCGGGATGGCATCCATCGCCACGTCGGCCCGAACAGCCCGGCTCTTCCAGCGACTGACGCGGTCGAGGAGGTCCGCCGGCCGAAGCACCGTGTCGGCCACCTTCAACTCCTTGAGCACCGACCGAGCCGCCGCCTCTTGCTCGCCGCGGTCGATGATCGCAAACCGCTCCGTGTAGCCGACCCGGGCGGCATGGCGGCGGAGGATACGAACGCAGAGCGAATGGATCGTGGAAATCTCGGGCTTCTCGGTGGAGCCCTTCTTCAGGCTCTTCGTGGCCCGGGCCAGCATTTCGCGGGCTGCTTTGTTGGTGAAGGTGACGGCGAGAATCCGCGCCGGCCGCGCACCCCGCCAGACGAGGTGGGCGATCCTCGCGATCACGACTCGGGTCTTGCCCGTGCCCGCGCCGGCCAGCACGAGCAGTGGCCCCGGGGCGGCAAACACCGCGTCCGTCTGGGCGGGATTGAGCCCCGAGGAGCGCGGAGGCGGTGCTGACCGTGGTGCGGGGGCAGATCGAGGAGTTGGCCGCGGCTCGTGTGCGGATGTCGGTGGCTGTGACGGCGACGGCGACGGCGAAGCGGGCGGGGCGGGCATGGAACGGAATCTACCACACGGCGTGCGGTGCGCAGGCAGACGGTCCATGCCTGGATCGTCTTGACGCCCCAGACGCGGCCGTCTCTATTTTCCCGGCGGCGCCGCCCGTTGTGAGAGCGTCACCGGCCCGAGTCCCCGATCCCTGTTCCCGATTCCTGTTCCCCGATACCTTGTCCGAAAATGAGGAGTGCCGCGCGGATGCAGCCCAACGACCTTACCGAGATCGAGGACAACGACCTCGCCACGGCGACGCTCTCCATCATCGAGCGCATCCGTCCGCATCTCCGCACGCTCGCGGCTGCCATCGGCATCGTCTTCGCCGGTCTTGCTGCGTGGACGCTCGTCTCCTCCCAGCGGGCAGCCGAGAAATCCCAAGCCTGGGACGCCTGTCTGACGGCTCTCTCGACCCGTGACGCCGGCCGCCTCAGCGAGGTCGCCAGCCGGTATCCCGGATCCGCCGCGGCGGTATGGTCGCAGATCCTCCTGGCCGACAGCGCGCTCACGGAGGGAACCCGCCTGGTGTTTACCGACAAGACCCGCGGACGGGAGCGGCTGCAGGCGGCTGCTGACCTGTATGCCGGGGTTGTCGCACAGCCGGTCGGAGGTATGGCAGGCATGGCAACCGAGCGGGCCGTGTTTGGTTTGGCGAAGGCCCGCGAGGCTCTCGGCGACCTCGAGAATGCCAAGCGGGGCTACGCCGCTCTCGTCGCCGAGCATCCCCAGAGCCCCCTGCGGGCCCTGGCGGAGTCACGAGTGGCGACCTTGGAGCGGCCTGCCACGGCTGGCTGGTACCATTGGTTTGACTCGCACAATGCCAACCCCGCCGCCACCACCGAACCCGCTGCCGACGGCAACTGACGAGTTGATCGATCCTGCGCCGGCCTCGAGACCTCAGCCGGGCGAGGAAGTGGAGTTCGTCGTGCGGCCCGAGAAAGCCGGTGGCCGACTCGACGTCTTCCTCTGCGGTTCCTTCCCGGAACACGGCCGCTCGTTCCTCGCCCGAGCGATCGACAAGGGGGCTGTTCGCGTGGACGGCCTTGTCGCGCGTGCATCCCTCAAACTCCGAGAGGGATCGCTGGTGCGGTTTACCGTGCCGCAGCCACCCCGAGAGGGGCCGGCGGCTGAGCAGATACCCCTCTCCTTTCTGCATGTGGACGAGTGGATGGCGGTGGTCGACAAGCCCGCCGGCATGGTCGTGCATCCGGCGAAGGGCAACTGGAAAGGCACGCTGGCCGGCGCGCTGAGGTGGCATCTCGAACATGGGGATGCCGGCGCGGGGCTCTCCACCGCCGGCGGGCCGACGCGGCCGGGCATCGTGCACCGCCTCGATCGCGACACCAGCGGCGTGATCCTGGTCGCCCGCTCCGAGGAGGCACATCACGCACTGGCGAAGCAGTTCGAGCTGCGGACCGTTGAGAAGTCCTACCTCGCCATCACCCAGGCCGTGCCCCGGTTCGACCGAGACGAGATCAATCTTCCCATCGGTATCCATCCCTATCAGCGGGAGAAGATGGCCGTTCGCAGCGACCATCCCACGAGCCGCGAGGCGGTGACGCGATACGAAGTGCTGGAACGCTTCCGTGGGGCCGCCCTCGTTCGCGTGACCCCGAAGACCGGCCGCACGCACCAGATCCGCGTGCACCTCGCGGCCATCGGCTGCCCGGTGCTCTGCGACGGCCTCTACAGCGGCCGGACCGTGATCGAGCCGACCTTCCTGGGCCTGCCTGGGGGGCCGCCGCTCCTCCAGCGGCAGGCGCTGCATGCCTCGAGCCTGGCGATTGATCATCCCGTCTCGCGTGAGCGGCTGACGTTTTCGGCTGCGTTGCCTCCCGATATGGAGCGGATGCTCGAAGCCTTCCGCCAGGTGCCTCTCCGGCCGTGACAGCCGACCGGCCGTGAGGCCGCGGGCCGCGCTGTTTCCCGGCTCGGGGCTACGCGACGACTCCCCTGATCATGAGATGGGGGCATTCGAATCGCGTTGTGTCACGGCTCTCGGGGCTCTTCGCCCGCAAGCAGCATCGCGCGGGGGAGGGTCGAGTCGATCACCCGCGCGATGGCGATCACGAACCCGTCTGCCCCGTCCCGCCAGCCACCGCGGAGAAGATAACTCTTTACGAAGGCCGTCAGTCCGCGGAGCGGCAGCGTCCAGAGGCGAACCCGTTGCCCCTTGCGACGCATGATCCCGGCCTTGAGCGGCGCGTAGCGGAGCGAGCGGGCGATCACGTCAGCACACGAGTCGTAACTGTAATGAAGCATGGATCCCGGCAGTAGGGACGGCTGCTGGGAGGCCACCACCTCCTCGTGCACCGGCAGCGGCTTGAAGCCGGCCGTGCGGCGGTTGAAGAGCCGGAGCACGCGGTCATCGCTCCACGGTCCGTGCCGCACCTCTCGGTTGCCGATGAACGTGCGCCGGCGGATGCTCCACGCGGCTGACGGATCGGAGAGATCGAGGGCGAGGATCGCCTGCCGTGCCTCGTCGTCGAGCACCTCGTCGGCGTCGAGCGACAGGATCCAGTCGTGGGCAGCGAGTTCGACGGCACGGCACTTCTGCGGCCCGTAGCCCAGGAATGGCTGATGCGCGAGACGGGCTCCCGCCGCCTGGGCGATGTCGGCGGTGGCGTCGGTCGAGCCGGAGTCGAGCACGAACCGCTCGTCGCACAGGTCGGCCGATGCCAGCACCTCCGCGAGGTGCGCTGCGGCATTTCGCGTGATCACGACGGCTGAAATCGGCCGCCGAGTCGCCGCGGTCGGAGGCACGGGAGCGGGTGTCATGCGGATCCGCCGGGGGGCGGTGTCAGAGGACCCTCAGACTGGTCCGACCGAGGTTCCGGCCAGGTTGACGGACCCTCCGACGGGCCAGCGGAGTCCGCGGCGGTTCGCAGGGGCCACTCCAGCACGAAGGTGCTGCCTTCTCCAGACCGGCTCGAGGCGTGGATGTCGCCGCCATGCTCGCGGAGGATCTTGCGGCTCACAGTGAGCCCCAGACCCGTGCCGCGCGAGCCCTTTGTCGAGACGAACAGGGTGAAGATGTCGGCGAGCATCTCGGCCGACATGCCGGCCCCGTTATCCGAGACCGTGATGCGGACGATCTTCGCCTCGCGATCGACTGCCGCAGTGACGGTGACGAGCGGGTGGGGCCGTCCTTCGACGGCATCGAGCGCATTGGTGACGACGTTGAGCACGGCCCGGGAGATACCCGCAGGATCGAAGAGCAGGAGCGGCAGGTCGGTGGGTGGCTGCCAGTGGATCACGGCCTGCGTCTCGGCGGCACGTTGCCGAACGGTTTCCATGATGTCATCGATCAGTGCCGCCAGATCCGAGGGGGCCGGATCAGGCTCCCGCTCCTTGCTGAAGGAGAGCATGTCCATGACCAGCGACGAGATCTTGTCTTGATTGCGACGGACGATGTCCCAGCCCTTGCGAAGCGTTCCGAGATCTTCGTTGTCGAGCCCCATCTCCACGAGGTAACTGCCGCCCCGGATGCCCTGGAGGATGTTCTTGATGTGATGGGAGAGGGTCGCAATCGCCTGACCGGTGGCTGCGAGCCGCTCCGACTGCACCATCGCGGAGTAGTAGGTGGTGTCTTCGACGGCGACCGCGGCCTGATGGCCGATGGCGATCATCAGCTTGAGGTGATCGTCGCTGAATCGCCGCTGTCCCTGATCGGCGACCTGGATCAGCGGCACCGTCGTATCCACGTAGATCACGCCGACGGTGCCGTAGCGGCCTCGCATCGGCACGCAGATCGCCTCGCACACGCCGGTTCGAACCACGCTGTTGCCGCCGCTGAAGCGGTCGTCTTCCTGGGCGTCGCTCGTGAGCACGCCTTCATGGCGGTCGAGCACGTAGTCGAGGATTGTACGGCTGATCTGCATCGTGGCTGCGTCGCCTGCCTTGCGATCGCGGCGGGCCTTCGTGCGGAGTTCGTGCGACTCGGGATCGAGCAGCATGATGCAGCCGCGGTCGGCCTCCACCCACTCGAACACGAGCTGGAGAATGCGGCCGAGGAGCTCATCGATGTCGAGCGTGTGGCTGACGGCCAGTGACGTGCGATACATCACCTGCAGGTTGCTGCGGGCCCGCGCCAGCCAGCGGTTCTGGGAGTCTTCGGGGGCCGCCAGCGCGATCGAATCGTCCTCCCGCATCGTGCGGACGATTCGCGAGCCATCGGCCATATTCGTCGTAGGCACGATGTCGACATGCGCGAACAGAGCGGGGTCTTCGCCGTCCTTGGCATACACCAGGAGCGTGCGTCCGATCCGAATCCGGTCGCCACTCGAGAGCTCCGCCCGTTCGACGCGGGCATCGTTGAGGTAGGTCCCGTTGGAACTCTTGAGGTCGCCGACCAGGAAAGCGTCGCCGACACGACGGATCTCGGCGTGCCGACGTGACACTTCGTGATCGTCGAGCTGGATGAAGTTTCCGGCCTCGCGGCCGATACTCACGGCCCCCTGATTGGCGGCGAGATCGAAGCGGGCGCCGCGGTTGCGGCCCTGGATGACGAAGAGCGATGGCACGGCGGGAAAGGCCCGGGTCGGGAACGATCGATACTCCGCGGATTCTCTCACAGGTGGCGAGCATCGGGAAGCGAGGGCTCTGCCTGCCGAAAGAGCATGATTTCGAGGGGAAAGTTGC
Organism: Pirellulales bacterium; assembly: GCA_051006595.1. GTDB lineage: Bacteria > Planctomycetota > Planctomycetia > Pirellulales > UBA1268 > QWPN01. The sequence continues at coordinate 803 of JBPCTA010000096.1, read as the reverse complement.
CCTTGAGTCGTGAAGGAGAGGTCGCCATGATCCCGCCCGCGTCGGCAGTCCCCGGCGGCCAATGAGGGCCGCGAGGCAACCGCCGCGTCGCACGTCGGCCCACGTTCCGCAAGCACGGAGAGCATTTCGTGAACAGGCAACTGGCTATTTTCGCACTCGCTGTCGCCGGGGTGTTTGGGCAGACAGTCGCCCAGGCCCAGGTTTCGACGCAGCCGGCACCGGTTGCGGCCCCCGTAGCACGGGCCGCAACGCCCGCCAGCCACGTGGCCGTCATCGACGTGGGCTACATCTTCAAGAACCACACCCGTTTCAAGGGTGCGATGGACAAGATGAAGGACGAGGTCTTGGCGGCCGAGAACGTTCTCAAGGCCGAGCGCGACCGCATCAACGGCCTGATGGAGCAACTCAAGGGCTTCAATGTCGGCACGCCCGAATACAAGAAGCTCGAGGCCGAGGTGGCCAAGGCCCAGGGCGACTTCAGCGTCAATGCCCAGTTGCAGAAGAAGGACTTCATGGACCGCGAGGCGAAGGTCTACTTCCAGGTCTACTCGGAAGTCGAGCGGGCGGTGAGTCAGTTCGCCCGCGACAACGGGATCGCGGTCGTGCATCGCTTTGATGGCGATCCGGTCGATTCCAGCGATCGGAATCGGATTCTCGGCAGCATCACCAAGCCGATCGTCTACTACGATCCGCAGATCGACATCACGCCCGACATCCTGCGGATGCTGAACGCCTCGTCCGTGGCCGGCGCTCCGGCGGCCCAGCCCCGGTAGTCGGTTTCCCGTTGGTCCGCGGGCGCCGAG
>JBPCTA010000095.1:0-3661 GCA_051006595.1 Pirellulales bacterium | reverse complement strand
TCGTGGCACATGCTCCGCGACCAGCCCGTCTGGCCTCCCTTGGCAGCCACGTACGCAGAGAAGGGGGCCACGCCCAAATGAAACACCTCGCTGGTCACGTTGATCAGCCGGCCGTGTCGCCGGGCCTTCATTCCGGCCAGGGCCCGGCGGGCGAGGAGATAGGGGCTATTCACGAAAAAATCGAGCATCTGCTGATGGAAGTCCCAGTCATACTCCTCAATCGGATGCTGCGGCTGGGCCGGGGTGGCATTGATGACGACGATGTCGACCGGCCCGAGCGACTGCTCGATCGCCGTGAACATGCGATGGATCTCGGCCTCGCTCGTGACATCGGCCCGAAAGAGTTCCGCCGTGATCCCGTCCGCCCTCAGCTCGGCGACCACCGACTCAGCACGACTGGTGTCGTGGGCGTAGTTGACGGCGACCTTCGCTCCAGCCCAACCGAGGCATGCCGCCGTCGCCTTGCCGAGGCCGGTGGACGAGCCGGTGACGAGGGCGACGCGGCCCTGGAGCATGAAGGGCGGCCTGGTGGCGGCAGGTGGCATGACGGTCTCCCCGGGGGAATGGGCCGGATCGCGGGGTGCGTGTCGCCGGCCGCGTGCGGACGATAGCATACGAATGAGTCGGGGGACCCGCCGCCCAGGCCCGATGCCGGGTCGGCACGAGAAGGATGCCGATGTCGAGGACCAGCCCATTCACCGACTGGCCGGTGGTGGCCGCCCCCGTGCGGCGTGCCTGCTGGAGGTGCGCGCTGGTGGTCCTCACCTTGGCACCAGCGGCGCACGCGGAACCAGCTGTCGATTTCTCCCGCGACATCCAGCCGCTGCTGGCCCGGCGGTGCTTCGCCTGCCATGGACCCGACACGCACGAGGGCGGCCTGCGGCTCGACGACGAGGCCGCCAGCCGGGCCGCTCTCGACAGCGGCTCCTTCGCGATCGTGCCCGGCGCAGCCGACGCCAGCGCCCTCCTGGCCCGAATCGCATCCGATGATCCCGCCCAGCAGATGCCCCCTGAGGGTAGCCGCCTCACGACGACGCAGATCGACACGCTCCGCCGCTGGATCGCCGCGGGGGCCGAGTATCGCGAACACTGGGCATTCCGTTCCGTCGTGCGGCCCACATCTCCGACCACTCCGGAGGCCATGCCGATCGACGCCTTCGTTCGCGACGGCCTCGCCCGCAGAGGGCTTCCCGTGCCGCCGCCCGCCGATCGCCGCAGCCTGCTGCGGAGGGTCACGTATGGCGTCACCGGCCTCCCGCCGACCGAGCCGGAGATGCGGGGTTTTCTTGCTGACGAATCGCCCGCTGCCTGGGAGCGGGTCGTGGATCGCCTCCTCGCCTCGCCCCACTACGGTGAGCACTGGGCGCGGCATTGGCTCGACCTCGTCCGCTACGCCGACACCAACTCCTTCGAGCGCGATGATGACAAGCCTCATGCCTGGCGGTATCGCGACTATGTCATCCGGTCGTTCAATGACGACAAGCCCTATGACCGGTTCGTGATCGAGCAACTCGCCGGCGACGAGGCCGCCGAGCCGACGCCCGATGACCTCATCGCCACCGGCTACTACCGACTCGGCATCTGGGACGACGAGCCGGCCGACGCCCTCCAGGCCCGGTATGACTGGCTCGACGACATCGTCTCGACCACCGGCCAGACGTTTCTCGGCCTCACGGTGGGCTGCGCCCGCTGCCACGATCACAAGATCGATCCCCTCATGCAGCGCGACTACTACGCCCTGCTTGCCTTCTTTCACAATGTCACGCCGATGGGAGGCCGCACGATGGCGGCCGAGAGTATCGAGCGGTCGCTGTTCGCCGACGACGAGGCCCGGCGGCGGTACGACGCGGCGGTCGCCGACCTCGCGGCCCGCCGGCGCGATGCCCAGCTGGCCGTGACCGCGATCGAGGAGCGGTTTCGGACGGCCTGGGAGGCGGAAACCAGGATGGTTGCGATCGGGGGCGACCTCGACGACCTCGAGTTTCGCTTCTACCGCGACGCCTGGCAGGCGCTGCCCGCCTTCGACGCCCTCAAGCCCGAGGACACGGGGATGGTCACCGGCAACCTCTTCGACATCGGCGTGGCCCCGTCGCTGCGGCCAGACAACTTTGGCTACGTGTTCACGGGCTTCCTCAAGGTGCCTGCCGACGGCGACTACACGTTTACGCTCGACTCCGACGACGGCTCGCGGCTCATGCTCGACGACCGCGAGGTGCTCCTCTACGACGGCATCCATGGCGTGGGTCATCCCCGGTCGGCCACGGTGCCGCTCCCCGCGGGCCGGCTGCCGATCCGGCTCGATTACTTCCAGGGCATCTACGGCAAGGGGCTGAGCGTGACCTGGTCGGGTCCGGGATTCTCCGCGCGGCGGCTCTCCGCGACGCCGAAGCCGAAAGGCAAGCGGGGCCTGAAGAACACGAAGGACGCTGCCGAAGGGGATCTGGCCGACGCGCTCCGCCTCGATGGAGAGAGGATCCTGGGCGCGGAGGGAAAGCGCGATTACGAGGCCAAGCAGCGGGCACTCGATGCCATCGTCAGGGAGGAGGTGCCGGTCGAGAAGGCCCTCGTGGTGAGCGAGCGTGGCCCGAGCGCCCCCGACACGTTCGTCTTTTTTCGCGGCAACCCGCACGCGGAGCCGACGCCCGAGAACCGCGTCGCCCCGGCGTTTCCCGCCCTCTTCCGGGCGGCCGCTCCCGTGATCACGCCTCCCGCCGATGGCCGGTCGAGCGGACGGCGGACGGCACTCGCCCACTGGATCGCCTCGCCCACCAACCCGCTCACGGCCCGCGTGATCGCCAACCGGCTCTGGCAGCACCACTTCGGCCGGGGGATCGTGCGGAGCGCGAGCAACTTCGGCCTGATGGGCGATCCCCCGACCCACGGCGACCTCCTCGACTGGCTGGCGACCGACCTCGTGGCCGGCGGCTGGCGGCTCAAGCGGCTCCACAAAGCGATCCTGATGTCGGAGGCATATCGAGCCGCCAGCACTGGCACGCCGGAGGGGCTCGCCCGGGATCCGCTCAACGACTCCCTCTGGCGGTTCGACATGCGAAGGCTCGCCGCCGAAGAACTCCGAGACGCGATCCACGTCACGAGCGGTGCGTTCAACCCGAAGATGTTCGGTCCTGGCCTCTATCCGGCGATCCCGAAGGCCGTGATGGCGGGGCAGTCGGTCCCCGGCAAGGGCTGGGGCGAGTCGCCGCCGGACGAGCAGGCACGCCGGAGCATCTATGCCCATGTGAAGCGGTCGCTCCTCACACCGATCCTCGCCGACTTCGACGTGGCCGACACCGATACGCCCTGCCCGGTGCGGTTCGTGACCACGCAGCCGACGCAGGCCCTCGGCATGATGAATGGCGAGTTTCTCAACTCGCAGGCGAAGCTCTTCGCCGACCGCGTCCGCCGTGAACTCGGGATCGAACAGGAGCCGCCCGCGCCGGAGGCCGACCTCGACACCGCCGCGCTCGTGCGCCGCACCCTCGAGATCGCCCTCGTGCGGCCCGCCACCACCGGTGAGGTCGATGCCGGCGTGGCGGTCGTCGATCGCCTCGAAGACACCGCCGGCGTGGGCCCTGGCCGGGCCTTCGAGCTCTACTGCCTGATGGTCCTCAACCTCAACGAGTTCTGCTACCTCGACTGACCTCCGCGGGGCACCCCCGCG
>JBPCTA010000094.1:0-5731 GCA_051006595.1 Pirellulales bacterium | reverse complement strand
CCGGACAGATCGCTGATGCCAATCATCGTTGCAGGGATGCCAGCCGCCGGAACCGGACTGGCGGCGGAGTGCCTGAAGCTCAGCGGGCTGCGGCTCGTCGATGCTTGCGGGACGCCGGCGGCGGGCCTCTGTCGCGATGCGGTGCCATCCGAGCCCTGGGGCTGGGTGGATGGTCGAGGCAGCCTCGAACTGCCGCTCTGGCTCGCCAGCCACCCGACGGCCCGGGCGGTCGTCTGCATCCGCCATCCGTTCGAAGTAGCGATGTCGCTGCGTGACCGCTGCGGCGTGTCGCTCGCGGTTGGCCTGACGCTCTGGCGAACCCACGCCTGCGGCGTTCTCGACACGACCACCGTCCACGACCGCGTGATCGCCCACTTCGACGCCTACCGTCGCGACGTCGGCACGGAGGCCGCGCGGGTCGCCGCCGCCGTCGGTCTCGAACCCTCGGCGAGCATCCTCGACGCCTGCCGTCGAGCGTGGCGAGCAGGACAGTCCCGGCTCCGGTTCGCCATGAGCGATCTCGCCGATCGGGGCGTGGATCCCGTGATGATCGATGCCTATCAACGGCTGTGCGACGAAGCCGGCCATGCCGACGACCAGCAGGACGAGGCACGGCCGCCGCGGCAGCTCGTCCGCGAACTCGCCGAGGCCAGTCGGCAGATGTCTGCATCGAGTTCCGGGCTCCACCAGACGCTGTCGCTGTTGCAGGAAGAAGTGGCCCGCATTCGGCACGAACTCTCCACACGAGACGACGAGCTCTGCACGCTGCTCGATGATCTGCGGCACGACGTCGAAGATGATCGCGTGCCGCCGCCGAAGCGACTCAATCGGCAGCTGATCCGCCGAATTCGCGACCTCGTGAAGACGCACGTGCCGAGCGATGGCATCGTGGCAATCGTGAGCAAGGGAGACGAGGAGCTCGTGCGACAACGATCCTGCGAGGCCTGGCACTTTCCTCGCGACGAGAAGGGCGGCTACCTCGGCTATCACCCTGCGGGCGACCTCGCCGCGATCGCCAATCTCGAGACCTGCCGCGCCCGTGGCGCCACCCACTTTCTCGTGCCCGAAACCCACGCCTGGTGGTTCACCAGCTATCCGGGCCTGCACCGGCACCTCGAACGTCATGCTCGGCTGATCGAAAGGCGTGCGGCCGCCGGCACGCTCTATGACCTCGCCCCTGCCAAACTCCCTGTCGCGTCGCTCGACGAACAGCTCACTGCCGCCCTCGGCCGGCCGGCCCACGTGCTCGAGTGGAATGCACCGCGGGCGGCGGCAATGCTGCCGTCTGCCGAGGTGTTCGCCGCCCCCGCCGCCATGGACCGCCTGCCCTACATCGACACGAGTATCGACGTGGTGGCAGTGGCACAACCGACGACGGGCATGCGCGCCGAGGCACGCCGCGTGGCCAGTCTTGCCGTCGTGGACGTGGCCGCGGAGCCGACCGTGGAGTGGCTCAAGCGGCCACTGGTCGCGGAGCCGCCGTCCGTGTCGATCGTGCTGCCGGTTCACAATCAGTGGCCGATCACCGCAGCCTGCCTGCGAGCGCTGCTCCCGTCGCTTCCGGCCGGCTGGCCCGTCGAAGTGATCGTCATCGACGACGCCTCCACCGACGAGACGCCCCGGCGGCTCGCCGAACTCGCCGACACCGACCATCGTCTCGTGATCCTGAGGAACGACTCCAATCTCGGGTTCGTCGGCACCTGCAATCGCGGCGCGACCACCGCCACTGGTGACTATCTCGTATTTCTGAACAACGACACGGTCACGCTGCCGGGCTGGCTGCAGCCGCTCATTCGCACGTTTCACGACTTCCCCAACACGGCGGCCGTCGGTGGCAAGCTCCTGTTTCCGGACGGTCGGCTCCAGGAGGCAGGCGGCGTCATTTTTGCCGATGGCTCACCCTGCCACTTTGGCCGCGAGCATCCCGATCCTGCCTGGCACCTCTTCAATCACGTCCGCACCGTGGATTACGTCTCCGGGGCCCTCTTGGCCACACCGCGGGCGGTGTTTGCGGCGTGCGGGGGCTTCGATCCCGAGTACTCACCCGGCTACTACGAAGACACCGACTATTGCTTCCGGCTCCGCGAGCAGGGCTACGAGATCCGCGTCCAGCCTGCCTCGGTCGTCGTGCATGTCGAAGGGGGCACGGCGGGCACCGATCAGGCAGTCGGCATGAAGCGATTCCAGGAGCTCAACCGCCGCCGGTTCCAGGCCCGGCACGCCGCCGCGCTGATGCGGCAGCCGCTGCGGCCGGCCGTCATCGATCGCGGCACGTGGGCCGCCCTGGCTCACCGCGGCCTCGTGGCGGAGCGCGCATGAGCCGCCGCGCCCTCGTGGCCTCCTATTATGTGCCGCAGCCCGACCGTGATTCCGGCGGCCGGCGGCACCACGACCTGATCCGGTTTTTGCTCGAGGCGGGTTGGAGCGTCGACGTGGTCGCGCTTCATGGACTCGCAAACGCGGCGGGCTCCGTCCGCGACCTCAACGCGCTCGGCGTGGCGGTGCACGACGACTCGCCGCTCACCCGGGGCGACGGCACCCGCGTCCGCAATCCACTGTTCAAGGATCTGGTGTCGGCGACGCGATTCGACCTCGCACTGCTCGCCTTCTGGCCGGTGGCGCGGTTCTATCTCCCCACGTTCCGCCGCCACTCCCCGGTCACTCCGGTGATCGTCGATTCCGTGGACCTTCATTTCCTGCGGGATGCCCGCCGCATCATGGGCAGCCCCGAGGCGGCCGCCGCCGGCATGCTGCTTGACGCCGATTTCGCCGCCGACATGACCGCCGAGCTCAACGTCTATGCCGCTGCCGATGCGGTCCTCACCGTCTCCGACAAGGAGCGGGATCTCCTCCGCGACGTGCTCGGGGCATCCGTCACGGCCCGGACAGTGCCCGACTGCGAAGATGCGACGCCCAGTCCGATCCCAATTGCCGACCGCTCCGGGCTGCTTCTGCTCGGAAGTTTCCAGCATGCTCCGAACGTCGAGGCGTTCGAGTTCTTCTGCCGCGACGTGCTGCCGCTCGTCGATCCAGACCTGCTCGCTCGACACCCCGTCTATGTCGTGGGCAGCGGAGTCACAGACGAGCTCCGCGAACTGGCCGCGCCGCACGACGAGGTGCGGATGGTGGGCTGGGTGCCCGATGTCACGCCGTACTTCCATCGCGTGCGGGCCGCGATCGTCCCGCTGCTCCACGGCGCCGGCACGAAGCGAAAAATGGTGCAGGCACTGATGCACGGCACGCCGACCGTGGCCACGCGGATCGGCACGGAGGGGCTCGATCTCGTCGATGGCGAGCACGCGCTCGTGGCGGATGACGCCGCCGCACTCGCGCGGGGCATCGAGCGGCTGCTCTGCGACGACCGGCTCTGCCAGGAGCTCGCGGAAAACGGCCTCGCCCGCGTCGCCACATCCCGCAGCCGCAATGCCGCCCGGAGCGTGTTTCAGACGGTGGTCGATGAGACGCTCCTGACGCGGCCCAAGGGAGAGCTCCTGCCCGAGTTTCCCTTTGAGTCGTACGACGCCCGGATGATCCGGATCACGGCCAGTGAGCGGGCGCGGCAACGCCGACTGGCGACGCAGGCCGAACTCACGGCAACCGGTCTGGCGGCCGCCGATGGAAGCGTCGAAGCGGCACGCGGCCGGCCACGCGGCGAGGTGACCGCTGCACCGGCTGCGGACGTGCGGCTGATCGCCTTCTATCTTCCGCAGTTTCATCCGATTCCGGAGAACGACCGGTGGTGGGGCAAGGGTTTCACCGAGTGGCAAAACGTCGGCAAGGCCAGGCCCCTGTTTCCCGGCCACCACCAGCCGCAGCTCCCGACCGACCTCGGCTTCTACGACCTTCGGCTTGCCGAAACCCGGGCCGCCCAGGCCGATCTCGCCCGCCGCCACGGCCTCCACGGCTTCTGCCACTACCACTATTGGTTTCAAGGGAAGCGACTGCTCGAACGGCCCTTCGACGAGTTGCTGGCCAGCGGCACCCCCGACTTCCCGTTCTGTCTCTGCTGGGCCAACGAGCCCTGGACGCGCCGCTGGTCCGGTTCCGACTCGGAGGTGCTCCAGCAGCAGCACTATTCCGCGGATGACGATCTCGCGCACATCCGCTGGCTGCTCGATCCGCTGGCCGACTCTCGGGCGATTCGGATCGACGGCCGGCCGGTGTTCATGGTGTATCGAGCGGATCAGCTGCCCGATCCGGCCCGGACGACCGACTGCTGGCGGCGCGAGGCCGAGCGGGCCGGGTTGCCGGGACTGTATCTGATCGCCGTCGAGACCGGCTGGGATGCCGGCTGGGATGCCACGCAGGTCGGGTTCGACGCCAAGCTGCTCTTCCAGCCACAGTTCAGCCTGCTCGGCACCGTGCCCCGCCTGGATGTTGGGCCGTCGAAAACCCGCATCTTCGACTACGATGCGGCCTGGCCCGTGCTGGCCTCACCCGATCCTGTGGCCTACACGCGATTCGACACGGTTTTTCCGGGATGGGACAACACGGCCCGTCGCGGGGAGGATGCCTGGGTGCTGCACGACAACACGCCTGCAAGCTACGAGCAGTGGCTGACGCTCGCCGTGCAGCGGGCCAGTCAGCGGCCGCCCGCCGAGCGGATCGTCTTCATCAACGCCTGGAACGAATGGGCGGAGGGCGCGCACCTCGAGCCCGACCGTCGCCACGGCCGCGGCTTCCTCGAGGCCACGCGTCGCGTGGTCGCCGCGACGGGGGCACGGCCGTGATCGTCAACGAGCGGGTGCTCTTCGTGCATGTGCCGAAGACGGGAGGCATGGCGGTCACGACCTATCTGCTGGGCATCCTGCCGCGGCCCGTCTGGTACACCCATCCCGACCATGATTCCCGGCTCGACGACGGCGTGATCCAACGTCCTGGCATCCGCCACGAAACGCTCGCCGAGGCCTTCGCCATCGCCGCCGACCAGGGCATCGACGCCGGCCGGCTGCCGCTGGTGTTCGGCGTGTTGCGGAATCCCTATGCGATGGAGGTGTCGCGGTTTGCCTACCTCCAGAAGGGGCATGCCTGGGACGCAGGTCCCAATCAGAATCTCGCCCTGGCCGGCGACTTTACCGCCTTCGCCGTGCACAGCACCGACCATGGCGGAGCCACGCGGCCGATCAGCGCCTACTTCGAGATCGACGGCCGGATCCCCGACCACATGACGATCCTGCGGCACGAGTCGCTGCACGACGATCTGCCCCGTGCCCTGCGGGCGGCGGGCATTGATGTGCCACCGGCCGCAACGCTCGCCGCCGAGAACGAATCCCGACACGGCCCGTGGCAGGACTATTACACGCGGCCCGCCGAGGCGGCGGTCCATGCGCGGTATCGCTGGGTGTTTGACCATGGTTTTTATCCGCGGCTCGATTCCAGCCATCTCCCCGACGCCAAGGAAACGCCCGTTCATGGCCCCGCGATCCGGCTGTGTGGCCCCATTCGCCAGGCCGGCCCGATCACGGGCGTCTGGCACGACGGCTGGGCCGAACGCCACGCCACCATACCGCTCCTGATCGAGGGCGACGTGGCAGCGATCATGCTCCATGGCAAGGTGCCGCATGCCTACGCCGGCGGCTTGGAGGTGACCGTCACCGCCGACGACTCTGCCGTTGGCCACCACATCGCCGGCCCGACATCCTTCGCCATCCGGCTGCCTGCGGCCCGCTGCCGAGGCGATCGACTGCGGCTCACGCTCGAGGCATCCGCATCGTTCTGCCCGCACGACGAG
>JBPCTA010000093.1:0-3939 GCA_051006595.1 Pirellulales bacterium | reverse complement strand
CCGACGGTGGCCGGACTCCCGGTCTCGCGGCGCTACGGTCGCAGATCGACGCGATCGACCGCGAGCTCGTGGGCCTCATGAACCGGCGCGCGGCGGTGGCACGTCAGATCGGCCACCTCAAGCAGTCGGCCGGACAGCAGACCTACGACCCGTCGCGTGAGGAGCTCGTGCTCGGCCGGGTGACGGCCTCGAACGAGGGCCCGCTCTCCGACGAGTGCCTCAAGGCCGTGTGGCGTGAGCTCATCTCGGGGTCGCGCGCGATCGAGCAGCACCTGCGGGTGGCCCACCTGGGGCCGGCCTGGACCTACAGCCACCTCGCCGCCCTGCACCGCTTCGGCAACGCCGTCGACTTCGTGCCGGTCGCGAGCATCTCGGCCGCGTTCGAGGAGGTGGCCGCCGGCCACTCCCACTTCGGCGTCGTGCCGCTCGAGAACTCGACCGACGGGCGGATCGCCGACACGCTCGACAACTTCTCCCGGCTCCCGGTCAAGATCTGTGCCGAGGTGCCGCTGCGGATCCACCACACGCTGCTGGCATCCTGCGATCGATCCGCGATCAAGGAGGTCTACAGCCGCCCTCAGGCGCTTTCGCAGTGTCGCAACTGGCTGGCCCGCCACCTTCCCTCGGCCCGGCTTGTCGAGGTCACCAGCACAAGCGCTGCGGCGGAAATGGCGGCTGGCCGTTCCGACGCGGCCGCCATCGCCAGCCGGCAGGCGGGCGTGCACCATGGCCTGGCAGTCCTCGCCGAGAATATCGAGGACGTGGCGGGCAACACCACCCGCTTCGCCGTGATCGGCCATGCCGACGCCAGCCGTACCGTCAAAGACAAGACATCGCTGATGTTCGAGATCGAGCACAAGCCTGGTGGGCTGGCCGACGCGCTCGCGATCCCGAAGCGACAGAAGCTCAACCTCACGTGGATCGAGTCATTCCCGATGCCGGGCGAGGTCGGCGGCTACATCTTCTTCGTGGAGCTCGAAGGGCATCGCAGCGACCTTCGTGTCCGCCGTGCGATCGCCTCGCTCGAGAAGCGGTGCCGGCGGGTGGTGATCCTCGGCTCCTACGCCGTGGCCGCCCCCGTGGGCTGAGCGTCGCACGCCGAGAGCCTCTTCCGCCGAGGGCGTCAGTTCCCGTCTTCGGTGACGGTGAACACGCGGCCGTCGACCATCACGTTGCGACACTCCACCTTCTGCCCGACTGCCACCACGAGACGGGGCCGGGACGCCGTCACGGTCACATCCTCGAGCGACACTCCCTCGATCGTATCCCCCGCGTTGCCGCGGAGTTCGCCGAGCGAACGAAACGAGCCTTTCACATTCCGCACGGTCAGGTTGAGGACGTGTGACGGCTGTGGCGGATGCCCCTGAAGGTCGAAGAACTGCGTCCACGGCTTGACGTCGAAAATCGCCTGCGCGTCTGTCGCTACGATCCCGGAAACTGTGATGTTCTCGTAGAGTTGCGGGGTGTCGGGCCGCAGCTTGAGCCGCACGAGGGGGATATCGGCCCCGATCCGGCAGTCGCGGAGGGTCACGTTGCGGACGACCGTGGCCTCGCTCCCGCAGGTCAGGGCGCCGTGGCCGCTCACAAAATCGCAAGCCTCGATCAAGACATCTTCCACCGGTGGGCTCGTCACATCGTCCAGCGCGAGCGGCCCCTTGCTTCCCTTCAGGGCAATGCAGTCGTCACCCACGTCGATCCGGCAGTTGCGGATGGTCACGCCCTGACAACTGTCGATGTCGATGCCGTCAGAGCTCGGCGCGCGATCGATGGCAATCTCGTCCCAGGGCTGGTCCGCTCCGATGATCTTCGGCGGTGCTCCGTGCGGCGCGGTGATCTCGACGCCGTCGATCGTCACTTCGCGGCCCCGATAGACATGGAGATTCCAGAATCCCGAGTCCTTGAGGTGGAGATTCCGCACCTCGACAGCGGTGCATTCGGCGAGATAGACGAGCCGCGGACGTTCCACTTCCAGGTTCGTGCACTTCGGGTTCTCCGCCCGCCGCTTCCAGAAGGCCTGCCAGAACGACCGGCCATTTCCATCGAGCGTGCCCGGGCCGCTGATTCGCACGCCATGCAGGCCGCTGGCGTTGACGAGGGCCGGCCGCCACGGCTCGAAGTGCCCCTCGATCCGCGTCATCTGCTTCGGGTAGTCGGCGAGATCGGTCGAGCCCAGCAACGTGCCCCCCTCCGCGAGATGCAGTTCGACTCCCTGCTTGAGCGTGATCGCCCCCGTGCGAAAGACGCCCTGCGGAATCACCACCCGGCCCCCGCCAGCCGCCGCCAGTTCGTCGATCGTTCTCTGAATGGCCGCGGTGCAGAGGGCATCGCCCCCCTCCACGGCACCGGCGGCCACAATGGACACTTCCTTCACGGGCACGGGCTCGGGAGACGGCAATCCGCGTTGGGCTGCCGCGTGAGAGGCCGCTTCCATGACCATGAGTCCGACAAGCACTGCCCGTACCATGCCTCCACGAATCATCATGCGATGCTTTCCTCTTTCAGGTTTCAGGATCGACGGCCCACGCCCAAAAACCCCTCCATCACACTGCCGCCCCCGATCGTAGCCGAGAAAGGGTGCCGGCCACGTGGCTGGCACTTTTTCCCCTCACACTCGCTAGGATACGGCGGCGAGCAGACGGCACCCGGCCGCCCCACTCGCCCTCGTTCGAACCCGTCTGGAGCCCACGCATGTCCCGCAGAAAGATCGTCGCCGGCAACTGGAAGATGAACCTCGATCGGGCGAAGGCAAAGGACTTGACCTCCGCCGTGGCCGCCCGGATTGCCGAGGCCGGCTCGACCGAACTGGTCCTCTGCCCGCCGGCCGCTTATCTCGAAACAGTCGGCTCCGCGCTGCAGGCTGCCGCGTCGGCGGTCGCCCTCGGCGGCCAGAACATGCACGACAAGGCCAGCGGCGCCTTCACCGGCGAAGTCGCGCCGCCGATGCTGCTCGATCTCGGCTGCCGCTTCGTGATCCTCGGCCACTCGGAGCGGCGCACCCTCTTCGGCGAGACCGACGCGATCGTCAACGCCAAGACCAAGGCAGCCCTCGCAGCCGGGCTGACTCCCATCGTCTGCGTCGGCGAGACGCTCGAGGAGCGGGAGGGAGGCCGCACCGACAGCGTCGTCACGACGCAGGTGCACGGGTCGCTCGCCGGACTGTCGCCGTCCGAAATCGAAGCGGTGGTCGTGGCCTATGAGCCGGTGTGGGCGATCGGCACCGGGAAAGTGGCGACCCCGCAGCAGGCACAGGAGGTGCACGCCCTGATCCGCCGGCTGCTCGGTGGGCTCGCTTCGCCGGCCGTGGCTGCCAAGGTGCGGATCCAGTACGGCGGCAGCGTGAAGCCCGACAACGCGGCCGATCTGGCCGCACAGCCCGATATTGACGGCGCTCTCGTGGGAGGCGCGAGCCTCAAGGCCGACGATTTCCTGGGCATCGCGAAGGCATTTGGCTGAGGGTCAGATCGAGGTCTTCGTGACCTGGAGGGCCGGCCCACGATGACCGCCAGAAACAGGCCGGGGTAGCCTGTCTCGGGGGCTTGGGCTAGTCTCTTGCTTTCCCCCACCGTTCATTTTCGTCCGCCGTTCCGGAGCCCCGCTCGTCCATGGCTGCCCTGCTTCGCTTTTCCCTCGGTTTCATGCTGGTGTTTTCGGCACTGTTCCTGATCGCGCTCGTGCTCATCAAGCGCGGCCGCGGCGGCGGTCTGGCCGGGGCGTTTGGCGGCATGGGCGGCCAGAGCGCGTTTGGCACCAAGGCGGGAGACGTGTTCACGAAGATCACCGTCGTCGTCGCCGCCTGCTGGATCCTGCTCTGCATTCTGGCCATCAATATGCTCAGCCGACGCGACTCGCTCTTTAGCCCGACGCTCGGCGGCACGGCAGGCCAGGCCGTGCCGGCTCAAACCACCGCCCCCGCTGATGGTCAGACCGCTCCTGCTGGCC
>JBPCTA010000092.1:0-4139 GCA_051006595.1 Pirellulales bacterium | reverse complement strand
GATGACGACATTCCGTTCTGACCGTGCCGAACATGCTGGCCACCATCCCCGCTTTGTCGATAATCACCACTTTTTCTTTCGTTCTCTCACCGCTTTCTCTGACTGTTCCAGGAGTTGATCCATGCCCACCAAAGAAGCCCCTCTCGTCAAAGCCGCCGGTCGCCGTCTGCCCAAGGGTCCTCGCGGTGGCATCGAACTTCTCCTCGTCCACACGGTCGAGCACCTCGGCAAGCAGGGTGAGGTCGTCGAGGTGAAGCGCGGCTATGCCTACAACTTTCTGCTCCCGCAGGGCTTGGCCACCGTGGCCACCGACCACCACAAGCGGATGGTCGAGAAGCACCGTGCCAAGCTGGAGGAAATCGCCCGCGAGCGGCTTGCCGGGCTTCGCAGCGTGCTCCAGGAGCTCGTTCGCACGAGCGTGACCATCGAGGCCAACGCCAACGACGAAGGCCATCTCTACGGATCGGTCGGGGCGGCCGAGATCTCGCGTTCGCTCAAGCAGCAGGATCTGATGGTGACCGCCGATCAGATCATCCTTCAGGGTCCCTTGAAGGAGGTCGGGCTGTATACCGTGAAGGTCAAGCTCGCCGCCGAAGTCGAAGGCGACCTGAAGGTGTGGGTCGTGCCAAGTAGCAGCGAATCGGGCGCGAAGTAGACGCTGACTCAACGAGAGATAACCGCGGGACAAACGCGAGATGAACGCAAGATAAACGAAGAGTTGGCGTGAGGGAGGCCGCTCGTCGAGCCTGGCGTTTGTAAAGTCCGACGTTTTCAGGGCACGGAGGCTCGACGATGGCTGCATCCCGAGACGCCGGCCGTGATGGTAGCCCACGAGATGGCCGGCGGCGGTCGCGGCGAGACGGGGATGGCGGCTCGCCGACATCGGCCGCGGCCACGCTGATCGATTCCCGAGATCGGCCGGCCAATGTCGATGCCGAGAAGGCTGTGCTCGGCAGCATCCTGCTCAAGCCGGATGTGTGTGACGACGTCGCCCTCGTGCTGCGACCGGAGGATTTCTCCGACGAGTCGTATCAGTTGCTGTATACGCATCTGCTGGATCTTCATGACTCCGGAAAACGCATCGACACGACGATCGTAATCGAGCGACTGCGAACCCAGGGCGACTTCGATCGCATCGGCGGCGCGGCGGCGCTCGCCGACGTCGTTCAGGCCGTGCCCCACGCTGCCCATGCCACGCACTATGCGACGATCGTCCGCGACAAGTCGCTCCTGCGGTCGCTGATCGACGCCGGCACCGACATTCTCCGCGATGCCTACGACGCCTCCGACGAGCCGCGGCAACTGCTTTCCCGCGCGGAGGAGAAAATCTTCTCGATTCTCGAACGACGGACCTCGGCCGAGGCCAAGCCAATCCAGACCGTCCTCGAGGAGGTGATGGTCCGCATGGATGCGCGGATGAAGCAGGAGCACACCATCGGCGGTGTCGAGACGGGCTTCACGGATCTCGACTCGCTCTGCGGAGGCCTCCACAACTCCGAACTGGTGATCCTGGCGGCCCGGCCCAGTATGGGGAAGACGGCCTTCGCCATGAACATCGCCGAGCACGTGGCGATCAATCTCAAGCAGCCGGTGCTCTTCGTGAGCCTGGAAATGGCCTGCCTCGAACTGGCCGATCGGTTGCTCTGCTCGGCGGCCCAGGTCAACGGACATCGCCTTCGTAATGGCACCATCTCCCAGGAAGACCGTCGCCGCCTCGTGCAGAAGTCGTCGGAGATCGGCACCGCGCCCCTGTTCATCGACGACACACCGAGCCGCACACTCACCGAGATCGCCGCGGTCGCCCGCAGGCTCAAGCGAAAGCAGGGGCTGGCGATCATCGTGATCGACTATCTGCAGCTCATCGAGCCCGACAATCCCCGCGATCCGCGTCAGGAGCAGGTGGCTCGCATCGCCCGGCGGCTCAAGGGGATGTCTCGCGAACTCGACATTCCCGTGGTCTGCCTCGCCCAGCTCAACCGGCAGGCGGAGGCCTCGCGTGACAACCGGCCGCGGCTCAATCACCTTCGCGAGTCTGGCGCCATCGAACAAGACGCCGACGTGGTGATGTTCGTCCACCGCGAGGAGTATTACCAGACCAACGACGAAGACCGGGAGCGGGTCCGGGGCCAGGCGGAAATCATCATTGCGAAGCAGCGAAACGGCCCCATCGGCGATATCAAGCTCCTCTGGCAGCACGACTTCACCCGGTTCGTCAACCTCGAGCATCGCCCCTACGACGAGTTCGAACAGTTCGGCGGCGGTGGGTTTTAAATACGCCCACCCGGCCATCCTGGCCCGGGTGGGCTTGGTCAGCAGTGGGCCGCGGCTTCCGTGCCGCTGGTCCGAGTCCCGCCCACCCGGCCATCCTGGCCCGGGTGGCCGTCAATGACGGTTCGCGGCGGCGCGATCGGTGCCGGGCCGGACGTCGAGATCGAAGCCGTCGTTCTCGCCACGCTCCAGCCGCTCCCAGGCAATCGCCCCCATCGCCGCGTTGTCGGTGCAGAGCGACCGGGGAGGGATAAATACCCGCAGCCCCCGCTTGCGGCCCAGGGCCTCGATCGCTTCACGGAGCCTCGTGTTGGCGGCCACGCCTCCGCCCACCGCCACCGCCTTGCAGCCCGTGCGAATCACCGCGAGTTCGACCTTCGCGAGAATCGTGTCGACAGCGGCCTGCTGGAACGAGGCGGCGAGATCTGCCAGTTCGCGGCCCTGCGGAGGCGGTCGGTCGCCCTGGCTTCCGGGAGGACGCACGAGATACCGCACCGCCGTCTTGAGGCCGCTGAAACTCATGTCGAGCCGATCGTGGTCATTCGCCAACGGCCGCGGGAGCCGATAGGCCTGCGGATTGCCTCCGAAGGCGGCCTTCTCGATGTGGGGGCCTCCGGGATAACCGAGTCCGAGCAGGCTGGCAACCTTGTCGAAGGCCTCGCCGGCCGCGTCGTCGATCGTGCCGCCGAGGCGGTCGGCATCGAGCGGCCCGCGGACGAGAAACAGCGAGGTATGGCCCCCGCTGGCCACGAGGCCGACACAGGCCGCGGGCAACGGCTCCCCGTGCGCGAGCTGGCAGGCGTAGAGATGCGCGAGCACATGGTCGTAGCCCACGATCGGGATGCCGACCGTCGCCGCGATAGCCTTGGCCGCCGATAACCCCACGAGAAGCGAACCGACCAGCCCGGGTCGGACGGCCACGGCGACCGCCTCCAGCTCGCGTGTCGCGACGCCGGCCCGTGTCATCGCCTCGTCGATCACGGGCATGATCCGTTCAACATGGGCCCGCGAGGCGATCTCGGGCACCACCCCCCGCCACCTGGCGTGAAGCTCCTCCTGGGAAGCGACGACGCTCGAGAGCACCTCACGCTGCCGGGTGATCACCGCGGCCGCGGTCTCGTCGCACGTGGTCTCGATCGCGAGCAGGGGCATGGACAGTGGTCGGGCGTGAGTGATGGCCGTGCAGGCACGGAATCAGAAGTCATACCACATGCCGATGCCAGCCCGGTTCTGGTTGTAGAACACGAACTCATATTGCGGATCCGACCCAGCGAGATACTCGAAGCCTATTCGGAGGAGTTTCTCGCTGCGGTCACCCCGCCATGCCCAGCCCGTCTGGACGCAGACGTTGCCCCCCCAATCCAACTCCTGCCGCGACATGCCGTTGATCGCGAAGAACGGCGACCCCCGCGGACCCGTCGCCCGCGCCTGGACGAGTTCGACACCCGCCTGAAACTCCCATGGCTCCGAGCCGCCGCTGTTGTGAAAGGAGTAGCCGATGTCTCCATAGACCCGCATCCAGTCGAGCAGGTAGTAGGAGTTGCCCCAGACGATCGCGTCGCGGAGGTAGTTCACCCGCGTGAAATCGG
Organism: Pirellulales bacterium; assembly: GCA_051006595.1. Lineage (GTDB taxonomy): Bacteria > Planctomycetota > Planctomycetia > Pirellulales > UBA1268 > QWPN01. Next base: position 282 of record JBPCTA010000092.1, on the reverse strand, counting down.
GGTGCTTGAGCATCGCCTCGTCCCCAAGGTGGGCGCTGAGGTGGTAGTAGGCGACTTTGGTCTGCCAGCGACCGATGCCGTAGACGAGCGGCAGGCCGAATCGATAATCCGATGACCGTAGGTCGAGTTCGTCCTGCTGGTCGAGTCGCACAAACGCGGCACCTTCGACCTGGACTTCGAAGCCCTGCGGATGGAGGACGGTGTCGGTGCCATATCGCAGAAGTGATACCCGGCCGCCGGCGGTCATGTCCCACATCCAGCCGTTCTTGACCCCTGGATCGA
>JBPCTA010000091.1:0-10008 GCA_051006595.1 Pirellulales bacterium | reverse complement strand
CTCGAGCATCTGCGTGCCGATCCCGAGGCGACGGTGAGAACGCGTCACGGCGAAGTTCAGCATGTGCAGCCGCGAGCGGTGGAGTTCGTAGATCATGAAGGCGACGATCGAGTCGGCGAGTTCGGCGACCATACCGATGCAGTTTCGCTGTCGGAGGCACCGAGTGAAGTCTTCCTCCGACCAGGGAAACTCGAAAGCCTCCTGTTCGATCGCGATGACCTCCGCCATATCTCGGCGGATCATCCAGCGCACGTGAATGCCGAGTCCGTTATGGGTAGTCGCGGTCACGGTGTATCGCTCCGTCTGGTCGGGTGATGGCAGGTCAGTCGATTGCTGGTCGGGTGGCTGAGGGGTCTCGTGGCTCTCGCCTCAGGATTTCATCGTCGGTCGCGTGAATCGTCCGTGGCTTTCAGCCGCAAGCGCGGTGCCGCCGTGATCAGCCGCGGCGGGGGCGAACCGTAGCAGGCTGAGCCCGGCCCGGCAATCGCGTTCGCCGCGGGGTTCGCCCGGATTCCAGAGACGCAGCGGCACGGCCTCAGGCGCGAAACCACACTTGACCCCCGCCGCCGCGGGCACCTACTTTCCCCGCCCCGTTCCGCCGCTCGTCAGCGGCCGCGGGCCGCTCCGTCCGAGCCGCACCCCGGATCATCACAGGCCATGTGCCACCACGATCGCTTCGAGACATCCATCGCGCGGCGTGTCGCAGCGCCATGGTCGGTCGCGACCTGGCTCGCTGCGGCCAGCATCGTGCTCGCGTTGCTTACCGGCTGCGCGGGCCCGGCGATCCGGAGCCAGAGCCCCGAGATCGAGGCCCTCGCCCAACTCGAGGCCGATACCAAACTCGTCGGCGACTACACCGCCCCCTGGGGGCTCAACGCCAAGCGGATCGAACGGGCGGCGCTCGTCACCGGACTCGCCGACACGGGAAGCGATCCGCCTCCCGGGCCGCAGCGGCAGACCCTGATGGCCGACATGCAGTCGCGGGGCGTGATCGAGCCTAACTCGCTGCTCGCCTCGCGATCGACGTCGCTCACGTGGATTCACGGTTACCTTCCCCCCGGCGTGCGGAAGGGCGATCGGTTCGACGTCTACGTGGAGGTGCCTGCCGACAACGACACCACCAGCCTCGCCGGTGGCTGGCTGATGGAGACGCGGCTCTCCGAGATGGCCGTCATCGGCAACACGATCCGCGACGGCCACGAACTCGGCGTCGCTGCGGGACCACTGCTCGTCGATCCCGTTTCGGGAGGCACCCTCGACTCCAAATCGAAGATCCGCGCCCGGGTGCCGGGCGGCGGCGTGGCCCTCACCGACCGTGATCTGGGGCTGATTCTGGCCGCCGAGCACCGCTCCTTCGCGATGTCCAAGCGGCTCGGCGACTGGATCAACCGCCGCTTTCATGCCGTGATCAAAGGCGTGAAGCGGGGCGTTGCCAATCCGCAGACCGACCGCTTCCTGGAGCTCGAGGTGCCGCCGATCTATCGACACAATCTGGGCCGGTATAACAGCCAGGTGCAGACTATCGCTGTGATCGAACAACCCGGCGGACGCCATTCCCGAATGCAGTTGCTGGCCCGTCAGCTCACCGACCCGATCACCGCGCCCATCGCCGCACTGCGGCTCGAGGCGATCGGCAAGGAGGCGATCCCCATTCTCCGCGAGGGACTCGACTCGAGGGATCCCGAAATCCGGTTCGCCGCGGCCGAGGCGCTCGCCTACCTGGGCGAATCGATCGCCGCATCGCATCTCGCCGAGGCCGCCACGAACCTCCGCAGCGCCCGGCCCGCCGCCCTCAAGGCCCTGACCGTGCTCGACGACGCCAACGGCGTCGATGCCCTCCAATCGCTGCTGGCAAGCCGCAGCGCGGAAACACGCTACGGCGCCTTTCGCAGCCTGTGGCGAATGGATCCCGACCTGCCGCTGGTCCGCGGGGAGCGGCTGGGCGATGCCTGCTCCCTCCATGTCGTCGACGTCGACGGGCCGCCGCTCGTTCATGTGACCCGCAGCCTCCGCCCGGAGATCGTCTTCTTCGGCACGGAGCATCGCGTCGCTGATGGCCTGCGAGCCGAGGCCGGCAGCTCAATCGTGGTGGTCGTCGAGGGCGACGTGGCCGTCGTGAGCCGCTTTGTGCCGGGACAGTCCGACCAGCAGGCAGAGGTGCCCGCTGCCGCCGACGCGGTCGTGCGGGCGATCATCGAACTGGGGGGCACCTATCCCGACGCCGTCCAGTTTCTCCAGCAGGCCAGCGCCAGTCGTGGCCTTGCCAGCCGCATTGCCTTCGACGCGTTGCCCGACGAGTGGGACGGCCGACCAACGATCCACGAGGAGGCGTCAGCACGCGCCCGCGATATCCCGACCGACGCCGACGATTCGCCCACGGCGGACGACGAGGATCGCGGCGCTGACGAGTCTTCATGACGCGGCTCACCGCCCTCGAACTCTTCGGCTTCAAGAGCTTCGCCGACCGCACGCGGTTCGAGTTTCCGCCAGGCATCACGGTGGTCGTGGGGCCGAACGGCTCGGGCAAGTCCAACGTGGTCGACGCCATCAAGTGGGTGCTCGGCGAGCAGTCGGTTCGCAGCCTTCGCGGCAAGGAGATGACCGACGTCATCTTCGCCGGCTCGGCGGCCCGCAAGCCGCTCAACATGGCCGAGGTGTCGCTCTGCTTTGACAACACGGCCCGCGAGCTGCCGGTCCAGACCGAGGAAGTGCAGATCTCCCGTCGCGTCTACCGCAACGGCGAGAGCGAGTATCTCGTCAACGGCGAGCCCGCCCGGCTTCGCGATATCCGCGAGCTCTTCTCGGGAACCGGCGCCGCGACGGAGGCCTACAGCGTTATCGAGCAGGGCCGAGTCGACGCGCTGCTCGTCGCCTCCGGCCGTGATCGGAGGGCGGTCTTCGAAGAGGCGGCCGGGATCACGAAGTTTCGCACGCGTCGCGGCGAGGCCCTGCGGCGGCTGGATCGGGCCGAGCAAAACCGGCAGCGGCTCGCCGACATCGTCGGCGAGGTGGCCAGCCGCCTCGAAACCGTTCGGCATCAGGCAGCGCGGGCGCGACGATGGCGGACCATGCAGGACCGGCTGCGAGCTTTTCGCATCGCGGCGGCCACACGAGACCTCGCCGGCGTCGCCGCCGCCACCGCGACGGTGGAGGAGTCGCTCGCGGCCGTCCGCTCGTCACTCGAGGAGCAGGAGCTCCTCGCTGCCGCAGCGGGCGAAGCCGTTGCCACGCTGGCAACGGCAGCTGAGGCGATTCAGCCACGACTGGCCGCCGCCCGCACTTCCGCGGCGTCCGACATCCAGCGAGCCGCGGCCACCGAGGCCACCGCGTCGCTGACCCGCGGGAGAAGGAGCGAGCTCGACGCCGACGAAAGACGCGCGGCGGAGCAGCTCGAAGCCGCCGTTTGTGCGGAACGGGATGCCGCCAACACTCTCGACGCCGCCCGAATCGCCGCCGACACTGTCGCCGCGGCACTCGACGCGCTCGAATCCCAGCTTGCGTCATGCGAACGCGCGGCCGCCGGCTCGCACGACGACGCCACGTCCGCCCGCACCGCGCTCGTCGCCGCCACCGCCGCGCTCGAGGAACTCGAACGGCGGCAGATGCGACTGGAGAGCGACCACGATCGTGCAGCGGGCCGCGTGGCCGATGCCGCGGCCGTGGCCACAACGGCCCAGGAAGGCGTGACGGCCGCCCGGCGGCGGCACGGGCTGCTCGGTGAATCGCGGGCCGCCTGCGAAGGGCATCTCCTTTCCCTTGAAAGCCGGCTCGCGACTGCCGCGGGCGACGTCGAAGCTCTCGAGACCGTTCAACGCGAGGCCAAAGCCTCGTTGCAGAAGGCCTGGCACGACGTCGCCGGATGGCGGGCGGCCTTCGAAGCCTGCCGCGAACGACGGGGAATGCTGCAGGAGATCGTCACGAGGCAGGAGGGTGTGTCGGATGCGGCCCGCCGCCTGCTCACGGAGGGAACCGCCACGGCCGTATCGGGCTTTGCGGGCGTGCTCGCCGACCTGCTGGTGGCCCCGGTGGAATGGGCGCCGCTCGTCGACCTCGCCCTGGGCGAACTCGGCCAGAGCCTCGTGGTGGACTCGATCGACGAAGCCGTCCATTGGCATGCGGAATGGTCTGCAACCGACGAGTCCGCAGCGGTGCTCGCGGCGGGCGGGCGAATCGGTTTTCTGGCTGCGGAACAGCTCCGCGAGCCAGAGGCCTTTGCCCCAACTCCGCATCCCGGCATCATCGGACGTCTCGACCGGCTGCTCCTCGACCATGCCGCCGAGCCACGTTCGGAGAATGACGCATTGCTCGTTCGCCGGCTGCTCGGCCGCGTCTGGATCGTGGATCGCATCGAGCATGCTCTGCCGCTGCTTCCCGACGCCCCGGCGGGCACGCTGTTTCTGACTCGGTCGGGCGTGAGCCTGATGGCCGACGGTGGCTTCGCCATCGGCACGCCGGCCGCGTCGTCCGGCCTCGTTGCCCGGAGAAGCGAGCTACGGGCGCTCGAGGAGCGGCATGCGGATTTGGAGCGAACGGTCACCACAGCCCAGGCGGATGTCGAGCGGCTGCAGGAAGAGATGGCGGATCGAGAGTCCGAGATCGCGACGGCCGTAACGCGGAGGCAACAGGCATCGGAGACGATCGCGTCGTCGAAGGCCGAGCTCGCCCGTGTCGTCCGCGACCAGCGGGCGGCAGCGGAAGCGATCGACGCCACGGAACGCGAGGCTCGCATCGCCGATCAGCGGACCGCCGCCGCGGAACTGGCCGCGGAGGCCGCCCGCCGTCTGCTCGAAGACCTCGCGGCCGACGTCGCCACGGCGAGAGCCGAGGCAGACCGGTGCCGCGGGTCGATCGAGATGGTGGAACGCTCCCGCGGAGAGGCGGTCGACGAGCTTCATCGACTCCGGATCGAACAGGCCACCACGGCCGAGAAGCTGGTCCGATGCCGCGACTCGGTGGTGGCGTCGACCGTGGCCCGCGAGACGCGACAGGGCGATGTCGCGACGGCGCTGGGTCGCCTGGCCGAAACCCGCTCCCGGCTGGCAGCCTACGATCTGGAGCTCCTTGCCGCTTCGGGACTGCATGCCGAGGCGGCATGGTTCGCCGAGCGTTCATCGGCAGTGCTCCGGGAACTCACCGACGAGATCGACGAGATCGAACTGCGGAGGCGGACAGCGAGCCTCGCGATCGAGGGGGCCCGGGCTGCCGCCGCGCGGCTCTCCGAGCAGACTCACGCCCTCGAACTGGAGGCGGGCGAAGCCCGCCATCAGCGGGCCCGGATCGTGGAGCGGATCCGCGACGAATATGACCTCGACATCGACGCCGAGCAGCCGCCCGTCGCGGAGCCCCCGGAAGGCGAGGCGGATCCGATTCCAGACGACCGGGCGGAGCTCGAAACACGAATCGAGGAGTTGCGGCGGAAACTCGGCTCGATGACGTCCGTCAACATGGAGGCCCTCGCGGAGTCGGAGGAACTGGCCGAACGGCTCGCGAAGCTCGAGGCGCAGCTGGCCGACGTGACTGGGGCGAAGGAATCGATCGAAAAGCTGATCGCCCGGATCGACGACGAGAGTCGGCGGCTTCTCGCCGAGACGATCGAGACGGTACGGGGCCACTTTCGCGACCTCTTCGAGCGGGTGTTTGGTGGCGGTCAGGCAGACATCGTCCTCGAGCCGGGGGTCGATCTGCTCGAGACCTCGGTGGAGATCCTGGCCCGGCCGCCAGGCAAGGAGCCGCGGAGCATCTCGCTGCTCTCAGGCGGCGAGAAGACGATGACCTGCGTGGCCCTGCTGCTCGCGATCTTCAAGTCCCGCCCAAGTCCGTTCTGCGTGCTCGACGAGGTCGATGCCGCCCTCGATGAGGCCAACGTGGACCGGTTCGTCGGCGTGCTCCGCGACTTTCTCTCCTCGACGCAGTTCATCGTGGTGACCCATTCGAAAAAGACGATGGCCTCGGCGACGACGCTCTACGGCGTGACCCAGGAGGAGTCGGGGGTTTCCAAACGCGTGAGCGTGCGATTCGAATCGACCGCCGCGGCCACGCGTCCCGCCTCCCGAGCCGCCTGACGCCGCGGAATTCGGCGGCAGCCGGCGCGGCATGGAATAAGCCCGTTTCCATGCCTTTCCCGGGGTTTCGGCCTGTCCGTTGCAGGCAGACCGAGCGGTGCCACCGGCGCCGTCGCGAAGAACGGCTCAAGTCTCACGACACGATCTTTCGATCTACCCTCCTGGACGGCCATATCGCGGACGTGTCCGGGAGTGATCCCACGACATTCCACGATCTGGCGCAGGGGGGGAATCCTGCGAGTCACGGTCTCTGACGGGGGGGCGTTCTGCAAGGAACGCGCGTCCCGCCAGACCGGATTTCACACGCCCCCTCCGCGCCTCTGGCCGGCCTTCGTGGGGCGCGACGACGCGGGCGTCCCCAGGAAGCCGGACCGCGTCAGGGGGGCTGTGTTCCGACGCTCGGAAGGGGCGGGACTGGCCAGGACAATTCCGGACACAAAAGATCTCAATGGAGTCCCGAAGATGAAGGTTTTCACGACAGGCCAGGTCGCCAAAATCTGTAAAGTTGCTCCGCGTACCGTGAGCAAGTGGTTCGATTCCGGTCGACTCAAGGGCTACCGCATTCCGGGCAGCCAGGATCGACGGATTCCCCGCGAATACCTGATCAAGTTCCTCAAGGAGCACGGCATGCCGCTGGGCGATCTCGAGGACGAGGCGATGGCCAAGGTACTGCTCGTGGGTCAGGATCAGGTCCTGATCGAGAATCTCAAGAAGCAGTTGCCGGTCGAACGGTCGTTCAAGAACCAGGTCGCCGCCAGCGGCTTCGAGGCCGGCATCCAGGCCGAAAGTTTCCATCCCGACTGCATCGTGGTGGATTATTCGATCGGCCGGATCGACGCCCAGCAGATCTGCCAGAACCTCCGCCGCAATCCCGAGTATGCCGAGACGATCGTGATCGCTCTGCTGCCGGACGACGGCTCGCAGATCACGGTCGACCGGGCCCACGTCAATGAGAGCTTCAAGAAGCCCTTCGACGTGGCCCTGCTCGCCGAGCGGCTCCGGACGCTCATCGGCGCCCGCAAGGAACTGGTCTGAGATCATCTGCGTCCAAAGCCCGCAGGGCCACTCGTGGCCCTGCGGGCTTGGCCCCCGCGGGTGGCAGGCTCGCTCGCACGGTATGCTTCGGGGCATGAGCGAATCTCCCCACGGCATCCGCATGATCGACGTCGGCGGCAAGCCGGTCACCACGCGGACCGCCCGTGCCACGGCGCGACTGATCGCCCGGCCGGAAACGGTGCGACGAATCCGCGCCGGTGATTTGGAGAAGGGCGATGCGGTCGCCGTTGCCCGGCTGGCGGGCATCATGGCGGCCAAGCGGACGAGCGACCTGCTCCCACTCTGCCACCCGCTGCCCCTCGAGGCGGTCGAGGTGGCCATTTCGTTTCCCGACCCCACGACCGTCGTCATCGACACGATCGTACGGGCCACGGCCCGCACCGGCGTCGAAATGGAGGCCCTCGTGGCCGCCTCCACCGCCGCCCTCACGATCTACGACATGAGCAAGTCGATCGACCCCGACATGACGGTCGAGCAGATCCGCCTCGAGGCCAAGACGGGCGGTATGCACGGCGACTACGTCCGCCGCGCGTAAGGTTCGAACCGGCGACAGACCGTCACCAGATGCGGTTTAACCCTCGACGCGATTCGCCTCGTTGAGGATTGGCTCCAGTTCGTCGACGAAGTCCTGAGCATCCTTGAACTCCCGATAGACGCTGGCAAAACGGACGTAGGCCACCTGGTCGAGCGTCCGCAGCAGCTCCATCAGCCGTTCGCCGATCACGCGGCTCGGCACGTCGCTCTCGTAGCTGCCGTAGAGCTCCGCCTCCAGGGCCGACACGACTCCTTCGATGTCCTCCGCCGTGACCGGCCGCTTCCAACAGGCCTTGGCCAGTCCACGCTTGATCTTGTCCCGATCGAACGGATCGCGAACCCCTTCCTTCTTCACGACGGTGAGCAGCTGCCGCTCCACCCGCTCGTAGGTGGTGAACCGCCGCCGACAGGCGAGGCATTCGCGCCGCCGGCGGATGGTCGCGCCGTCATCGCCCGCGCGGGAATCGATCACCCGGTCGTTGTCATTTCGACAGTAGGGACATCGCATGGGAATACTACGGGGAACGGGCCGGCGACATCGTAGCAGACCATGGCACAGGTCTGCCGCGCAGGATCAGGCGACCTCGGTATCGGCGTCGTTCTCGGCATCGGCGTCATCGACGTCCGCAATCCCGGGCACGGAGCCGTGAGACTCCTCCACCACAGCGTCGCGGACGAGCTTCCAGTCACGCCGCTGCCGCGAGCTCGGAATCTTCATCGCCTTGCGGTATTTCGTGACCGTCCGCCGGGCCACCGTGATGCCCCGCTTCGCGAGTTCCTTGACGAGGTCATCGTCGCTGTAGGGAGCATCCTTGGGCTCGTTCTCCACGATCTCCTGAAGCTTGATCCGCACCGCGTCCCAGGCCACCTCTTCGCCGTCGGCGCTCAGCGTGCCGCCGACGAAAAACTTTCGCAGCGAATGGAGGCCACGAGGCGTCTGCAGCCACTTGTCATCGACGGCCCGGCTGACGGTCGTCACATGCATGCCAATCCGGTCGGCGATCTGCTGCATCTTGAGCGGCTCGATCGACTCCGGCCCGTCCACCAGAAAGCGGGTCTGGTGATCGACGATGGCCTGCGCGGTCTTGAGGAGCGTGCTCCGCCGCTGCTCGATGGCGTCGATCAGCCACTGGGCCGCGTTGATCTTCCGCTTGATGTATTCCCGGGTCGAAGGATCGGTCGCGGGCGACATCAGCATCTCGCGATAGAGGGGGCTGATGCGGAGGTTCGGCAGGTCGATGTCTTCGAGCCGCACCTTCCAGGTGCCGTCGGGCATGGGCTCGACGTAGACGTCCGGCTTCACAGGCACCACGACCGGGGCCGTGAAGATCGCCCCCGGCTTCGGCTTGAAGGAATGCAACAGGAGCCGGAGCTTCTCGATCTCCTCGATCGAAAGGCCGGTCTTTCGCTGGATCAGGGGCAGTCGATTACCAGCGAGATCCTCGAGGTGATCGGCCACAAGCCGCCGCAACTGGCGGGCATTGGGCGTGTCGTGTCGGATCTGCAGGAGCAGGCACTCCTTCAGATCCCGGGCCCCGACTCCCGGCGGATCCAAGCCTTGCACGACGGCCAGCGCCTTATACAACTGCGCGAGTTGATCGGGCGGCCCGTCGGCATCCACGAGCTCCTCGAGCGGCATCGGCAGGTAGCCGTTGATGTCGAGGTTGTAGATCACCTTGTCGGCGGCCTGCCGCTCGGCCTCAGTGAGATCCTCGCTGGAGAGCTGATCGTGGAGATGATCGCAGAGCGTCTCCGGCCGCTCGGCCATGTTGGCCATCACGTCGAAATACCGGTCGCCCGCCTGCTCGATCTGCGAGGCCGACGGCCGGCTCCGGTCATCGTCGCTGTCGGGATACTCGTTGGCCCAATCGTAGGTCCGCTCGAAATCGGCCTGGTTGGCGTGATCCTGATCGACGATCAGCGGCTGCTCGTTGGCCGTCTTCTCCGCCACGTTGGTCTCGGATTCCGCGGCGGCGAGTCCGACCGGCTCCGCAGAGGGACTGTCCTGGCCAGCCTCCTCGACCTCAAGCGTCTCGTTGTTCTGGATCTCCTGCTCGATCCTCTCCTCGAGCGCCATCACCGGCAGTTGCAGGATTTCCATCGACTGGATCATGCGGGGCGCAAGCACCTGCTTTTGCGCCATCCGCATTTCCTGGCCGAACGACATCCGCATGACTGCAATCCTCGTGCCGATTTTCACGCCGGGCCAAAAAGCCTGTCCCGACGTCCCCGAACCCCCTTGAGAATACCCCTGTTTCAAAGAGTCTGCGCGTCCCGGCATGAAAAATGCCTTGCTGGGCGGCGGGGGCCCCCAGAACGGCAGCCCGGGAGGTGCCGTGGTGATGACGGACTCGCC
>JBPCTA010000090.1:0-12786 GCA_051006595.1 Pirellulales bacterium | reverse complement strand
GGGGCAGGTGCTGCCAGGCCGCCAAAACAGGCTTGAGTCGCTGACACAGGAGGCGGGCGGACGCATGGACTCGAGCCTCCCTCCGGGAGCTCCGAACTCTTTCGACCCCGCCGACGTACCACTGATGGATTTGCACGATTCACGTTCAGGCGGCCGCCATGACGGTCCTTCCCCGGGACAAGGGGGCGGGTCGGTGGCGGGGGTGCTTCCCGAGGGTCACACCGACGAGGAGCTGCTCCGTCGCTGCCGCGTGAATGGCGACTCGGCCGCGTTCGAGTCGCTCGTGCAGCGGGACGAAAACGAGTTGTTCAGTTATCTCCGCAGGTATCTCGGGAATGCCGAGATGGCGGACGACGTGTTTCAGGCGACGTTTCTGCAAGTACACCTCAAGAGGGAGCAGTTCGAGGAAGGCCGTCGGTTTCGGCCCTGGCTCTACACGATCGCCACCAACCAAGCCATCGATGCCCAGCGGCGAAACCGCCGGCACCGCATGGTGAGCCTCGACCACCGAACAGGTGGCGAGGGGGATGTGGGCTCGCTCGTGGAGATGCTGGCGGGCAGTGGTCAGACGGCTGATGCGGAGATGGAGGCGGAAGAGGCGCGTGACTGGGTCCGTTCGGCCGTCAACGATCTTCCGGAATCGCTCAAGGGCGCACTGATGCTGGTCTATCACCAAGGGATGAAGTATCGCGAGGCAGCCGATGTGCTCGGCATCCCCGTGGGCACGGTGAAGAGTCGGCTCCATTCGGCGCTCTTGAAGCTCAACGAATCATGGCGGCAGAGCGGACGATCCTTGCCCGGCGACGGCAGCGACGGAAACGAGTGAGGAGAGGGTGTGAACCATGCGTGAAATCATCTGTGTCGATGCGAGACTCCAGCCGAGGCGCCATCATGTGTGACCGCGAACATGAGCTGATCGGCTACTGTCTCGGCGCCCTCGACGAGGGTGAAACGCGGCAGATCGAGGCGGCGCTCGAAGATCCGGCCACAGGGCTGGCGATGCGTAGCGATCTCGATCTCGTGCGGCAGGCGTTGCGGCCGCTGGAGTTTGATCGGGCCCCGACCGGTGCCCCGCCCGGACTGGCGAAGAGAACCCTGGCCTTCGTGGCGGCGCAGGCTGCCTCGGGAAACCCCGCGGCACAGGAAACTCAGCCGCTGCCCACGCCTTCCTCGCGGCCGACGGTATTTCAGCCGGAGCAGGCCGCTGATGAGAACGGTTGGCGGGGAACGTCGGCCCGCCGTTGGGTCGATCGTGTGATGATCGCGGCCACGGCGCTGGCCGCCTGCATTCTCGTGGCGCCGCTCTTGCTCGAGTCGATTGCCGACGCCCGCTCCCGGCGGGCCCAGCGAAACCTGCAGCGGCTGGCCGGCTCGCTGCAGGGCTATGCTGAGTCAAAACGCATGTATCCCTCGCCGCCTCGGGAAGGACATCTCTCCCGCGCCGGTCTTTACGCACCGACGCTCGTGTCGGAGCATCGTCTGGTCGCCGACGACGGCACGGTGCTCTGTCCTGATTCGGCCCTCTCCCAGCGAGGCGATTTCCGCGTGCCCTCGCTCGAGGAACTCCGTGAATCCGTCGGCACGCCCAAGTTCGAGGAGCTCGTGCGGTCGATGGGGGGCGATTACGGCTACACGCTCGGGCATCGCGACGCTGCGGGCATCCTCCAGCCCAATCGCAACCTGCGTCGGGCCCACCATCCGCTGCTGGCCGACGCGCCCGATGAGAGCGGCGAACGAAGCGACAATCATCCCGAAGGGATTCACCACCTGCTCTTCGAGGACGGCCACGTGGCGAAACGAATGCCCGATGGCCTGCATCAGGACGATCATCTCTACCGCAATCACGACGGTGAGATTCGCGCCGGCAAGGATCCCGAAGACGCCGTGATCGGCGATTCGCATCATCAGCCGTGAGGCCTTGGAGAACCGTCAGGTCGCGGCGAGCGATCGCTTGGCGGCGGCCGCGACCCCCTCGGGGGTGATTCCGAAGTGCTTGTAGAGCGCAGGGGCGGGGGCCGAGGCGCCGAAGCCCTTCATCCCCACGAACACTCCGCGGCTGCCGAGCCACCGCTCCCAGCCAAAACCACATGCCGCCTCGCAGGCCACCCGCGCCGTGACGGCCGCCGGCAGCACGCTCTCGCGGTAGGCCGAATCCTGCTCCTCGAAGAGATCCCAGCACGGCATGCTCACCACCCTGGCATGCACCCACTCCGCGGCGAGCGTGGCGGCGGCGTCGAGACAGATCTGCAGCTCGCTGCCGGTGCCGATCAGGATGCAGTCGGGCTTGCCGTTGGCCGCCTCCTTCAAGACGTAGGCCCCCTTCGCCGTGCCTGACGCCGCGCCGAAGCCGGCCGCCCGGTCGAGCGTGGGGATGTTTTGCCGGGAGAGCACGATCACCGCCGGGCGATCGGCCCGCTGCATCACGACACGATAGGTCTCGGCGACCTCGTTGGCGTCGCCGGGACGAAACACCGACAGCCCCGGCACCGCGCGGGCGCTGGCGAGCTGCTCGATGGGCTGATGGGTGGGGCCGTCCTCGCCGAGGCCAATCGAGTCGTGCGTGAGCACGTAGATCACGCCCAGGCCACCGATCGCCGAGAGGCGAAGCGACGGCTTGAGATAGTCGAGAAACACGAAGAACGTGGCGCAGTAGGGACGCAGGCCGGAGAGGGCCATCCCGTTGCAGGCCGAGGCCATCCCATGCTCGCGAATACCGAAGTGGAAGTTGCGGCCGCCATACGAGCCGTGGCCATAGTCGCCGGCCCCGGGCACGAGCGTCATCGTGGAGGGTGCCAGGTCGGCCGAGCCGCCGAGAAACCATGGCACTCCAGCGCTGATCCCCTGGATCACCTTGCCGCTCGACACTCGGCTGGCGAGCCCCTTGGCGTCGGCGGGGAAGCAGGGAATCGCCTTGTCCCAGCCCGCGGGCAGCCGGCCGGCGAGGAAGTCGCCCAGTTCGGTCGCCAGCGGCCCATCGGCCTGTGCCAGGCTGGCGACTGTCTTCTTCCAGGCGTCGTGAGCCTGCTTTCCTCGGCCGCCGAGCGTTGTCGCGAAGTGCTCGGGCACCTCGGCCGGCACGCGAAACGACTCGTCCACCGGCCAGCCATAAGCCTGCTTGGCGCCCTTGAGCGCGTCGGCGCCCAGCGGCGCCCCGTGCGACTCGTGCGAGCCCGCCTTCTTCGGCGCGCCGTAGCCGATCACGCTCTTCACGATCACGAGCGTGGGCTTGTGCTGTTCCCCCTTGAAGGCCTCGAGCGCCTTACGCAGGGCGAGCATATCGTTGGCATCGGCCACCCGTTCGACACGCCAGCCGAGCCCCTCGAACCGCCGGCCCACGTCTTCCGTGAAGGCCAGATGCGTCTCCCCCTCGATCGTGATCGAGTTGTCGTCGTAGAGCCAGCAGAGATTGGAGAGGCCCAGATGGCCGGCCATCGACGCCGCCTCGGAGGCCACGCCCTCCATCAGATCGCCATCGCTGCAGAGCACGTAGGTGTCGTAGTCGAAGACGACGTGGCCGGGCTTGTTGTAGTGGGCTCCCAGCCACTTCGCGGCCATCGCCATGCCGACCGAGTTGCCGCAGCCCTGTCCGAGCGGGCCGGTCGTCGTCTCGATGCCGGCCGTCATGTGGTGCTCGGGATGCCCTGCGCAGACGCTGTCGAGCTGCCGAAACCGCTTGATCTCGTCGAGCGACACCGCCGGCTGGCCGCTCGCACGGCGGATGCCGGCCAGGTGGATCAGCGAATAGAGGAGCATCGACGCATGGCCGCAGGAGAGCACGAAACGGTCGCGATTGGGCCACTGGGCGTCGGCCGGGTCATACCGCAGGAAGTCCTTCCAGACGGCGAACGCCACCGGTGCCAGCGCCATGGGAGTGCCGGGGTGTCCGCTCTTCGCCGCCTCGACGGCGTCCATCGAAAGGGTGCGGATCGTGTCGATCGCGAGGCGGTCAAGGTCGGTGGCACGCGGGGCGGCGGTGGACATGAAGGCTCCTTCGGGGCATTGGATGGACGCGGGGAGTGTAGAAGTGCGGGGAAACAGCCGTCAAACCGTGCCCCCCGACCGGCTCCTCAGCGGCAGCATCTGCACGATTCATGCGGATCCCGTACAAGCCGACCGGCCGTAAGGCCGCGGGCTGCCCTGGAAAGAGACGTTCACCGCGAAAGGTGGCGGCGGTAGTCGGCATCGAGGTCGGCGAAGCTTCGCTTGCAGAGGCGGACAAGCGTGTCGGGATCGGCGGTGCCCGAGTAGACGCGGACGAGATACTCCACGAATGGCTCCCGGTAGCGGCCCTCAGCGCCGTTCATGAAGAAATCGGCGAGACCCGCGATCTGGCTGTAGATTTGTGGCAGCCGGTCATCGGCCTGAAACGCTTTCCGGCCCAGGCCGCAGAGCTCCTCGAGCGGCACGAAAAAGCCGTCGTCGAGCCGTTCCTTCGCCGCCGGCACACGCCCCGCGTCGCGGCCACCCACCGTCCAGCCGAAGGGTGTCGGCTGGAGCGTCTCCATGTAGCAGGCCGCGGCCTCGATCGCCCAGAATCCGCACCGCTCGCCCGCGAGCTGCCGTGCCTTCGTCACGTCGGTCCGCGCTTCACCAAAGAGCTGGTGCGTGGCCTCATGATGCACCGTGATTGGATCGAAACGCGTGGCCTCGGGGCGTGTCGGATCGTCCGCGTCATCGGGCTCGGCCACCGACGGCCGGGCATAAAACCAGATTGTCTTCGTCGGCGTCCAGTAGATGCCGTCGGTCTTCCCGATCAGCGGCTCGAGCGGCTCGAGTTCCTTCACGTATTGGCTGCGATCAACGCAGAGGATCGCGGCGTGGGGCGTGCGTGGGGCCGTGCGGCCACGGCCCGCCAGCCGTTTCTCGAGATCCTGCGGTTCGAAGGCGAAGGCCCCGAAGATCTGCTGCCAGACGGCGTGAGTTTCCTCCAGGCAGCCGGCGAGTGCGGAAGCATCCGCGAGGCGTGCGGTGCTCACGATCTCCCAGTGATCGGAGTGAAACTCCCTCGCATGTTTCAAGTCCCGCGGCGCCGCATCATCGGCCGCGGACGTGATCCAGCGGCCCCGATCCAGCCGCTCGCCCTGACGGTATCGCTCCAGCTTCGCCTTCGGCATCCAGCCGAAGGCCGGGTCGTGGGCCTCGCCCTTGTCGAGCCGCCGCGCCGCCTCCGGCCGGAGCCAGTCGGCGGCCCGCTTGACGAAGCCGGCGGCCGCGCGGGCCCGCTCGTGATCGGGATCGTCTCGCAGCACGAGAAACAGCAGCCGCACCGCCTCGCACGACTGCTGCGGCAGCGGTGGTGCATCCCCATCGCCTGCATTCGCCTGCTCGTCGCGGGTGAGCATCCGGTCGTGGGCTCGCGCGGCGGCCAAGGCGTGCTCGAACAGCCCCGCCGCTCTGCTGCGGCGGGCCGCGCAGAAATCATTCCAGATCGCCTCTTCAGCGGGCGTGTCGACCAGCGGCGGCTTCTCGAGCCGGGGCGGAATCGCCGCCACGAGTTGCCGACCGATCTGTTCGGGGAGGCTCCACCCCTCGATCACAGCCGCCAGATCATCGTCACCGCCGGCTCTGGCCCGTTGCGAGAGTCCGCGGGCCGAGGTCGCGAAGGCGTCGTCGAGATCGGTGAGGCTCGTCGTGGGGCGACCCTTGGCAGTTTCCGCGGCGGCCGACAGTGAACTGCCGACAGCCGCAAGCATCGCCATTGCGATCGCGGCAGCGACCCTCCCGCGGGCGATCGTCTGACGCATCACGCTCCGCTGATCATGTCGCCGCATCACGGCCTCCTGCCGCACGCCGCCGCTCAAGACTCCGCGAAGGCCGAGTCGAACTGCCGATTGCTCGGCGAGAAATCGAGGTTCTTCACGAATCGCGCCGCTTCGGCGGCGCCATGCTCGCGGTCCATCCCGCAATCCTCCCACTCGACCGACAACGGGCCCTCGTAGTTGGCCTGATTGAGCGCCCGGATGATCTCCTCGAAGTCGACGCCGCCACGGCCCGGCGACCGGAAATCCCAGCCGCGGCGGGGATCGCCGAAGTTGATGTGGCTGCCGAGGATGCCGGTGCGACCGTTGAGCGTCACGATCGCGTCCTTGACGTGAACGTGATAGATGCGGTCGTGGACCGAGCGGATGAACTCCACGGAGTTCACTCCCTGCCAGTGCAGATGGCTGGGATCGAAGTTGAAGCCAAACTCCTCACGACGGCCGAGGGCGTCGAGGGCCCGTTGGGCGGTGAAGATGTCGAAGGCGATCTCCGTGGGATGCACTTCCAGGGCGAACCGCACCCCGCACTCGGCGAACACGTCGAGAATCGGGTGCCACCGTTCGGCAAACTCCGCGAAGCCCGCGTCGATCATCGCGTCGGTGACCGGCGGAAACGAGTAGAGAAGGTGCCAGATCGAGGATCCCGTGAAGCCATTGACGACCGACACACCGAGCTTCTGGGCAGCCCGTGCCGTGCGCTTCATCTCCTCCGCCGCCCGCTTGTTGACGCCCGCCGGGTCGCCATCGCCCCAGACATGCGGCGGGAGAATCGACTTGTGACGCTCGTCGATCCGATCGCAGACTGCCTGGCCGACGAGATGATTCGAGATCGCATAGACCGAGAGATCGTGACGCTCAAGCGTGTCGCGTTTGGCAGCACAGTAGCCGCTCTCCTCGATCGCTCTGGTGACGTCGAAGTGGTCGCCCCAGCAGGCGAGTTCGAGGCCCTGGTAGCCAAACTCCCGGGCTTTTCGAGCCAGGTTTTCGAGGGGCAGATCGGCCCACGGGCCGGTGAAGAGCGTGACGGGACGGGGCATGCGACGAGGGCTCCGTGGCGAGGGCGTAAAACGATCCCTAGTAGAGTTCTGCGATTGTGCCAGATTCACCCGGACGAGCAACAGCCGCGGAATCGGAGGCGGGGCCTTCGTTGCCGGGCTACTGCCGCACGACCTGCCGCAGGAGCCACCAGCCCCAGAGCGTGATCAGGAGGTTGCCCATCCACACCGCGACGGGCGGGACGGCCCCGCGTTTTGCCTGATCGACGCCCAGCATGAAGATTGGATAATAGACGACCAGGATCGGGAGGAAGCAGAGAAAGAAGCTGGTAAGGAAGTCGGCGTTGCGCATCCGGATCGCCATCGGCGCGCCTACCAGCACGAAGCACAGACAGCTGAAGCCGTTGGCCCATCGTCGCCAGGGCTCCATGATGATTCGATTGAGCCTGCTCTGTTCGGCGCGGAGCAGTTCCTGCTCGTGAGCCACCTGCCGCGGGGTGGTCATTTCCATGCGACCCGTGAGGATGTTCATCGCGGTCTTGCCGGCGGCGAGCTGTTCGATCCGGTCGATTCGGCCAGTCTGCTCGACGCGGGCCGTGGCGAACTGCGCCATGGCGATTTCCGAGGGACTCGTCGATACGGCGCTCTTGCGGCTCACGGCGTCGAGGGGCACTTCACGGACGATGCTGTCGGGAAACGAGGCCGTGTAGTCGCCCATGTGCAGCGTGCCGTCGCGGAAGGTGACCACGAGCGTGCCGTTGGCGGCGTTGGCGGCGAGTTCGGCCTCGGCCGCGGAGATGGTGGCGGGCTGACCATTGGGGCCGGACTGGAAGGAAAGGGTGGGGCGGAGGAGCCGCTTTCCGTCCACGGCCTTCACGTTGATCGAGACCTGCGGCGTGCTGTAGGACCGCTGCTGCCGAAGTCGTCCGTAGATAATCTGTTCGACGCTGTTGACCACGACGCGGCGGACGCCATCGCGGCCCCAGGACACGGCGACGTCGTTGAGCCACACCGACACAAAGCTCACGATGAGCGCCAGGGCTGCAGCGGGCCAGATGGTGGCCATCGGCGAGATTCCGGCCGCCTTGAGCGCGATGATCTCGTTGGAGGCCGACATGCGGCCGAAGACGCTGGCGACCGCAAACAGCATCGTGCCAGGAACGGCAAACCGCATCGCCTCCGGAAGCACGTACGGGACCAACAGCAGGATCTGCACGAGGCCGAGCCCCTGCTGCTGGGCTTCCCGCACCAGGCCCACGACGAGCATGAAGATGGTGAGCGCCGTCAGGGCCACCAGGAACACCTGGAGCAGTTCCCAGAGCACATATCGCGAGATGATCTTCATGGCCGCGGGAGTGTAGCGGCGGTGGCCCGGTGGGCGGCAGGCCGATTTCGGCCGCGACAGGGAGCCTGAATCACGCGGCTGCGCGGCGATGGGCGACTTCGGGGAAGGCCTCGCTGAAGGCATGGCCGCTCTTCGAACGGATGCCGAGGCCTGTGAGGAGCCGGCGGCGGACGGTTCGGAAGGGAATGGCCACGCAGCGATGGGCCCTGATCCACCAGGGCCGCATCCGCTGCATATCGGCGAGGCTCAGGCCGACCTGGTCGGGCCGGTGCTTCACTCGATGCTTGAGCAAGTGGTAGTCGTCGCATCGCTGCAGGAGCCGGAGCACGCCACCGAGCAGAACGGCGGCCAGTCTGCCAGACGGCAGTCCGAACGAGATTTGGTAGTCGATGAGATAGGGCCGCCCCTGCTCGTCGACGAGGATGTTTTCCCGCTTGTGAAGGTCCACGTGAGCCACGCCTCGGCGATGCGCCTCGGCGAGGATGTCGGCGAGTTGCGGGAAAAACCAGTCGTCCACCCGCTCCTTCTCGGTCATCGCGTGGCCTTCGATCCACTCGTGGGCGATGGCGTTGGGCAGAGGGCGGCCGTCAACCCGCATCTCGCCGAGCGAAACGGGGATGCCTTCGATGCCGGCCAGCCGGTCCATGAACCAGCGTTCCCGAGCGGCGAGATACCGGCCGAGCCAGGCCATCGGCACCACGGTGACGGCTTGCGTGCGATTGAACTTGCACTTCGCCATGCGGGTGGCCGACCGATAGACGGCCGTCGCGGCCCAAGAATCGTGCTTGAGAATCTCGACGCGGCGGAAGGTCTCGCCGGCGAGGTCGATCGACTCCGGAGGCTCGGCATGGCCGAGGGCCCGAAACATCGCCGGCCGCGGCCGCGCGGCTGACTGGGCATCGATCCCATGATGCTGCAAAGCCGTCGTGCTCGCCATCGGTTCCATCCCCCGCCGGTTGCTGATGCCTGATCAGGCGAATCGACGGCGGTGGCGGGCGGCCTTGATCGCAACTCGCTGCGGAGGGGCGTGTCGCGTGGAGCCCGTCGTCTGCTCAGGCGGCAGAGTCGCTCCGGGCTGCCCAGCTTGTCCCGGGCTCCACGGACCCGGGCCGCCACCGCCCGCGGCTCACGTGACAGGGAGTTTCCTCTGACCGGCCGACGCCCCGCGTCATGCTCCTCTTCGAAACCGGCCTGGCCACTCGTCAGCCGTGGGCGGTGTCGTCGTTGCGGGATGCGTCGACGATCCGGCGGTAGATCGCGATCGCGGCCGCTGCGGCGGTGATCGCTGCCGGGAAGTCCTGGTTCGCGAGCGGGCGGCGGGCGGCCGCCACCGCCTCGAGCAGCTGCTCTCGGGGTGGCGTGGAAAGGCCGTCAGCCGCTGATTCCACGCTGGCGACAATGCCCTCGAGGAGCGGCTCCGAGGGCTTGCAGTCGTAGGAGCGGTAAGGGCCGCTTCCCAGTCGAGCGCCGACCGCAAGCACACGGCCGTCTCCGGCGGACGACACGAAGTAGGCGAGCACCGCCGCCAGCAGCGAACCGATGAAGAGCAGGGCCATCGTGACCGACACGACGAACGCGACAGCTGGCGCGAGGGCCGGGCCAAGTGTGCTGCCAATCGCCCCGTCTGCCTGCATGAGGCTGCTCCAGGGATTGGCCAGCAGGGCCACGAGCAGGCTGGCGGCCGCCAGGGCGAGCATTGTCCAGGGCACCGGCTGCGGACCGGCCGAAGCCGGCGGTTCCTCGGTGAGCGGCCACGGTGGATCCGCGGAACCGACTTTCGACGTCTCGTTCTCGCCGACGCGGGCAACGATCAGGGTCACGTTGTCGGGCGCGCCGCGGACGAGCGCCAGCCCCAGCAACGCCTCGGCGGCCTCTCGGGGGGGCAGCCTGCCCGCCAAGAGCCCGATCTCTTGGTCGGCGACCTGCCCTGACAGGCCGTCGCTACAGAGGAGGAGCACATCTCCCGCCTCGACGGGGAAGGGGCCCTCGAGATCCACGGCGACCTGTGGATGCGGGCCCATCGACCGCGTGATGATATTTTTGGGGATCGGCTCGTCCATCCCGGGGGGACGGTGCGCCTCCATCTCCCACGCCAGCGAGTGATCCCGCGACCATTGTTCGATGGTATCGCCGCGGATGCGGTAGGCGCGGCTATCACCAACATGGCCGACGAGCGCGCCCCGCGGCATCAGCGCCAGGGTCGTGCACGTGGTGCCCATCCCCATCAGATCGATGGCGTTTTCGCCGCGGGCGTAAATCTCGGCATTGGCATGCTCGATGCTCGACTTCAGCGCCAGAGGAGGCGAACGCGGTGCCAGTTTCTCGTAGGCCAGGGGCACGTGCTCCACGGCCAGGGCGCTGGCTTTCTCGCCGGCGGCATGCGCGCCCATCCCGTCGGCGACGATGAACAGCCAGCCCCGCCGGCGAAACTGCTCGCCGCTCAATGGGGCAAGCACCACCTTGGAATCCTGATTGTTCGCGCGCCGCCGCCCGATGTCGGTGAGTTCGCAGTAGTCGAGGCTGGTGCCTGATCCCACGTGCGGGCTCCGCGGAGCGGTCAGGAAGGGGGCGGGGCGAATGGGGAAGACGCCAAAGTCTAGCCAGCCGGCGACGGCATCGCGACCTGGAGGGGGTAGGGAAACCTGTGGCAAGCCCGCTGATCTGGCGGCGGCCGAACCGGGTTTCTATCGTTCGCCCCATGCACAAAGCCCCTTCCATTCGTTGCCCGGGCAGTTGCCGCAGGCGTGCTGGACCGGTCACCCTCGTCGCCATGACGACCATGGCCGTTGTCATCGCCGTGGTGGCCTCGGGGTGTGTGCAACGCCGCATGACGATCCGCAGCAACCCGCCGGGGGCGCTCGTCTATGTGGACGACTACCAGCTCGGCACCACGCCCGTGTCGCACGACTTCGTCTACTACGGCACTCGAAAGATTCGGCTGGTGAAAGACGGCTATGAGACACTCACCGTGCGACAGCCGTTTCCGGTGCCCTGGTACGAGATCTTTCCGCTCGACTTCGTGACGGAGAATCTGATCCCGTGGGAAGTTCGCGACGAGCGGGTGGTCGAACTGGCGATGCAGCCCGCGTCGTCGATGCCGCCGGAACTCGTCGTGGCCCGTGCTGAGCAGGTGCGGCTGGCGGCGGGCAGCCTTCCGCCGGTGGCTCCATCGTCTGGGCCGCCGCCTCTTCCATCCATCCCACAGCCGACACTGGCCTCACCGCCGGTCCAGCCATTCTCCCCGCAGCCGCTCCCGCCCCCGAGCCAGCCGGCGCTCGTGCTGCCTCCACCGTCTCAGGGGATGGAAGGGCTGCAGGCTCCGCGGCAGAACGCGCCGTCGCAGGGCATTCCCTCGCTGGGCATGCCATAATCGCGGCATGCCCAGAGCCCATCGTCCCGAGAGTCCTCCCGCACGACTGCCCGTCGAGTCGTTGAAGCTCGACAGGCTCCGCGGCCTGCTCCGCGAGATCCTTCCGCACAACGCCTTCTATGCAACGAAGCTGGCGCGGTTTCCGAACGCGGCGGAGATCACCTCGCTCGACGACCTCGCCGACTGGCCCTTCACCTACAAGGATGAACTCGTCGAGGCCGCAGCGGCGAGCGGAAGGCCCGCGAACCTCACGTGGGAGCCGGGCCGCTATGTCCGGTATCACCAGACCAGCGGCACCCACGGCCGACCACTGCCCGTCTTCGACACCGCGGACGACTGGGCGTGGTGGATGGACTGCTGGCGGACGATCCTCGACCGGGGCGGCGTGGTGCCTGGCGATCGGATGCTCGTGGCCTCGTCGTTCGGGCCGTATGTCGGCTTCTGGAGCGGCTTCGAGGCGGCGCTCTGCCGCGGGGCGATGGCGATTCCGACCGGGGGCCTCACGAGCCTCGCCCGGCTGGAGTTGATCCGCAGCCTGACCGCGACCGTGCTGCTGGCCACGCCGAGCTATGCCCTCCACCTCGCCGAGGTCGCCGCCGACAACAAGATCGACACGCGAAGGCTCGGCATTCGGCTCGTGATCGTGGCGGGCGAGCCGGGGGGATCGGTCCGCACCACCCGCGGCCGGATCGCGGAGGCCTGGAATGCCGACGTGCTCGATCATGCCGGGGCCACCGAGGTGGGGCCCTGGGGCGTCGGTGATCTCCATGGTGACGGCATCGACGTGATCGAGGAATGGTTTCATCCGGAGTTTCTCTCGCTCGCGAGTGGCGGACCGGCGGAGCCGGGGGAACTCTCCGAACTCGTGCTGACCACGCTCGGCCGCTCGGGCGGCCCTCTGATCCGCTATCGCACTGGCGACCTGGTGCGGCCCACCTGGGCCAGCGATGCCGACGTGGCCGCGGGTGCCAGCCCTTGGGCTCGTCTTGCAGGAGGGATCCTCGGTCGCACCGACGACATGCTCGTCGTCCGCGGAGTCAATGTTTTTCCGCATGCGATCGACGAGATCGTGAGGGGCTTCCCCGAAGTGGTCGAGCACCAACTCACGGTCTCGACACGCGAAAGCCTCGACGAACTGTCCCTCGCCATCGAGGACCGGCTCGATGATCCCGGCCGTGTGGCCCGCGAACTCCAGATTCGTCTCGGACTCCGCGTGACCGTGCAGGTGGTGCCGATCGGCAGCCTGCCGCGGTTCGAGGGGAAGGGCCGCCGCATCATCGACCTTCGCGACCAGTCGAAAGGAAACGCATGAGCCTG
>JBPCTA010000089.1:0-5802 GCA_051006595.1 Pirellulales bacterium | reverse complement strand
GAGGCGACCGTGCTCCTGCGGCAGATGACGCAGGGGCGGTATGAACTCCTGCGGGCAGGTTCGGCAGCCGACCGGAAGTCGCTCGCAGGGCTCGACATCGACGTGCTCGACACCTGGAACGGCACGCGGCGGCCCGTCGGCACGCTCTCCGGGGGCGAGACCTTCCTGGCATCGCTCGCGCTGGCACTGGCGCTGGCCCGCACGGCGGAGCGGCATCAGGGGGGCCGGCGGCTCGAGACAGTCTTCATCGACGAGGGCTTCGGTTCCCTCGATGCCGAGACGCTCGAGTATGCGATGGCCACGCTCCGCACGCTGCGGGACGAGGGCCGCGTGGTCGGCCTGATCTCGCACGTGGACGAGATGCAGCGGGCGATTCCCGCGCAGCTCCGAATCATCCGCCGCGGCGAGTGCACGACGACGGAGATCGTGGGTCTGCCAGGCTCGTGCCCGTGAGAGCCGACCGGCCGTAAGGCCGCGGGCCGCCCTGCTATCCGACTTCACGCCGCCGACAGAATGGCTTCGAGCCGGGCGGTAAAGGCCTTGGCGGAGAGGGGGGCGAGGATTTTGGCGAGCGTCACATCGTCGATGCGTCGGCTCGCGGCCGTTTCGATTGCGTCGGCTAATGCCGCTGGCGGACAGTCGGCCGCAACGAACGTGGCGAGTTCCCGCGGCAGCTCGGCGAAGCTGCCCTCTCCGGTGACGACGAGCGGCCTGCCGAAGGCCAGGAGCTGGCCGACGGCCGCCGAGGATTCGCCGTGGGTCGCCTCGCGGAGCTGCACGGCCACATCGGTGCCACACATCAGCGCGGCCATCTGGGCGTCGTCCGGTGCGTCATGCACCTCGACGCACGAGAGGGTGTCGATCCCCGTGCGCCGGCAGTAGGAGCGGGCGGCCCAGCCTGCGATCACGAGGCGGGCCGGCCTCCTGCGGGCGAGCAGGGCGACGGCCTTCGCCAGGCACTCGAGCCGCTTGCCATCTCCCGTGATGCCAAAGCTGCCGACGCGCAGCGGATCATCCTCTCGGGCGTGGAATAGATGCTCCCCGTGTCGGGGAATCGTGGTTGCCGGTTCGACGGGAAGGTGAATCACGTCGATCTTCCACCGCTCGGCATGAGCGCCGATCGCGGCCCGCACGAGATCGCGGCAGGCAGCCGAGTTGACGAGCAGACCGTCGAGCCCCGCCCGCTCGGCGAGAAAGCGAAGGCAGCGGCCGATGTCAGGCAGGGTGGCGGTCGCCCGATCGATCCACGGGATGGCCGTCGCCCGCGGCTCTGCGACCGGAAGGCGGGCGAAGTCGTCGCCCAGCCACGACTGGAACGCGATCGAGAGATTGGCTTCGTGCAGGTAGGCGATCCGCCGCACGCCGGGCGTGTCACGGCATCGCATCATCGCCTCGAGCACTTTGACGTGATGCGGCGAGTTGCCCAGCACATGGAGCACCGTCGAATGCCCTCCGCGGTCGAGCGCGGGCCGGAGCACCTCGACAGGAAGCACGCGGCTCGATGGTCGCAGGCCCGCGGGAGATGCGATCGCGAGGCGAGGGTTGGCGTCGAAGAAGTCGGTCTGCCACTGCGGCGGCTGAAGATGACGAACGGTGTAGATCGCAATCGCGGTTTGCGCGGGGGGCAACGCGGCGACCACCGCGAGCCGACCGCGACCCGCACGGCGCACGGAAGGTGCCGGAGTCGCCGGGCGATACCGACCCTCGAGGTGCTGCATGACCGTCTCGGCGGCCCGTGACCAGCCGAGGCCGGCCAGAAGATCGCGGCCGTGGGCGAGCGACTCGTCCACGAGCGCAGGCGTGGTGGCGAGCCGTCGCATGGCCCCGGCGATCGCCTCGGGATCGGTGGGATCGAACGCGAGCTCCGGGATCACGAGTTCGCCGATCGACGAGGTTGCGGAGCCGACGACGGGCACGCCGCAGCCATAGGCTTCCAGAACCGGCAGGCCGAGGCCCTCGTAGAGCGACGGATACACGAGCATCCGCGCGTGCTGCATGAGGCCGACGAGGTCGGCGTCGGACACATAGCCCGTGCAGACGACCGCACCCTCCGGCAGGCCGAGGGAGGCGGCGAGGAGCCGAAGCCGCTCGATCTGCTCGTCGGGCAGCCGGCAGACGATTCCCAGCTGATGATCGGGATGCCGGCCACGAAACCTGGCGAAGGCCCGCACCATGGCCTCGAGATTCTTTCGCCAATCTCCGCCGCCAATGCACACGACATACGGACCGACGAGCCCGTGGCGAGTCGGGATGGCGGCGGTGTCGGCCGCCGGCAGGAGCATCAAGGCCCGTTTTCGCTGATCGATGTCGCCGTAGATGCAGTGCACTCGCCGCGGATCGACGCCGGCATGGCGAACCGTGTCGTGGCACGTGGAGCGGCTGATGCCAAACAGCTGATCGGATTCGCGGAGCACACCGAGAAGCTCGTGGTATCGGGTCCGTGGCCGGTCGCGGGCAAGATAGCGGTCGCGAAAGATCCAGGGCACCAGGTCGTAGACGATGCCACACCTCAGGGGTCGCTGCGCTCGCAGCCACGGAGGCATGACATAGTCGGCATCGCAGCGATGGTGCGGTGGAAAGAAGCCGCCGGTGAGAACCGCATCGATCGGGAGCGCGGCCGCTGCCGTGAGCTGGCCTACGGTCTGCCAGGTGCCGTGAGCGGCAAGTTCGCCGGTTCGGGACGGCGGCGGCCGGCGGTCATCATGCAGCAGGAGCCAGCGGTGAGAGGGATGGCCCCGGGCGAGTTCGAGGGCGAGGCTCTGGCTGTAGGCTGCGATCCCGCGGTCATCGTCGAACTGCGCGACCCGCAGGTCGACGATGATCGAGAGCGGCCTGGTCATGCGGCCATCCGGTCGTCGCAACGACTGGTCTCATCGTCGGCCAGGCGGAGATAGGCCAGGCCCGTCAGTTCACGGATGGTTGCTTCGAGTTCCTCCACCCGGCGCTCGAGCCGTTCCACCCGGCCGCGGCCCGGGCCGGAGAAGCGACGCCAGGCGTGCTTCATCTGCCGCGCAACGGGGCGGATGAGCGTCTTCTCCAGAGTGCGCAGCACGTGTCGGATGAACATCGTCGATCGACCCGTTGGGGGCCGCAGCCTGTGGCAGGGAAAGTAGCACACGTCCCCAGGGCCAGAAATGGCATTTTCAGCCGCGTTTTTTGGCCAGAACCGTCTCGTAGACCCGCAGGTAGCCGCGGGCCGTCTCGGCCCAGGAGTAGCCCTCCGCATGGGCCCGCACCCGCGCAGGGAAATCGGGATCGTGGCGGAAGGCGTTCATCCCCGTTTCGAAGGCGGTCGTCATCGAAGCCGCGTCAAAGGCATCGAGGTAGAAACCGTGGCTGCCGGCGATCTCCGGAAGGCAGGTCGTTCGCGCCAGAAACACGGGCTTGCCGCACTGCATCGCCTCGAGCACGGGGAAGCCGAAGCCCTCGGTGAGAGACGGAAAGAAAAACGCCTCGCAGTTTTCATAGAGCCACTGTCGATCCGCGTCGGAAACCTCGCCGGGCAGGATCGCCCGGTCTTCGAGACCTCGGCGGGCAATCTCGCGGGCGAGAAACTCCCCATAGGGCGTCGCGCTCTTGCCGGCGATCACGAGCCGGCGTTCCGGGAGCCGATCGATCAGATCCAAAAGCACGTGGAAGTTTTTATGGGGCAGGCAGTTGCCCACGGTGAACACGAACGGCCCATCGGGCAGAAAGGCCGGCCGTGTCGCGGCGGCCGCGGGTGGCGGTGATTGGCCCAGGTGCACGACATGCACGGGACGATCACCCACCGAAAGATGCTGCTGGACGTCTTCGGCCACGTAGTGGGTGTCGGTGACGATCGCGGCGGCACGATCGACCCGGGCCTGCATGTCGGCAAGCTTGCGGGCGATCCTCGGGGGCTGGTCGTCCGAGGACACCTCGTGCAGAAACGTGAGGTCGTGAATCGTGAGCACCACGGGCACCCGGTCATCGAGCGGGAGGTATTTCGACATCTGGTTGGTGACGTGCCAGAGGTCGATGCCGGAGGGCGGCAGGAAAGGCTTTACGAGAGGCCGGAACCGCCGCCGCAGAAACTCCTTCTTCCAAGGGGCTGCGGCAAGGCGGTCGAAGCCGCCTTCCGGAAAGTACCGCTCCGTGCCGGGGGCGAGCAAGAAAACAGGGTCGAGCCTGCCGGGGGCCAGACGCAGGAGTTCGGCGGCAAAATGCAACGAAAATCGTCCGAGCCCGCAGTTGATGTGCCGCAGTTTCTCGAGATCGATGACGATGCGGGGCAGACGGTCGGACATCGCGGTTCCCGGAGAGGTCCGGGCATCTTCGTGGGAGGTGCCGTCCGCGTACAACCCGGATTTCATGCGGTGGCCGGCTCTGCGCCGGTTCGCCGGCAAACGATTGCTTGAGGCGACCGCAGGAATCCGGCGATACTCTTGGTTTGCCGCCATCACCACCCGCAGGAATCGTTTCATGCCGTTGCGTTTGTTGCTGACGATCTCGTGTGCCGCCGTCGCCCCGTTCCTGGCTTTTGCCGCGGCCCCGGAGGCCACCGTCGTGGCCGATCCTGCGGCCGTGACCGCCGGCCCCGAGGAGTGGCGATCGCTCTTCAATGGTCGGGATCTCTCTGGCTGGGACGGAGATCCCCGGATGTGGAGCGTGCGCGATGGTGTGATCCACGGCGAGACGACCGCCGACGTGAAGGCCGACGGCAACACCTTCCTGATCCGCAAGGGGCTCGTCGTCGGCGACTTCGAGCTGAAGTTCGCCTACCGCTGCAATGTCGCCAATAACTCGGGGGTGCAGTATCGATCCCGACATATCACCGAAGGCGGCCCCAAGAACGCCTGGGTCGTCCGCGGCTATCAGCACGAACTCCGCAACGAGTCGAAGCTGCCCAACGTCGCGGGCTTCATCTATGACGAAGGGGGCAAGCGGGGTCGGATCTGTCTCGTCGGCGAGCAGGCGGAGTGGGTCGATGGCGCCAAGAAAGTGACGGGCGAACTCATCAATGCCGAGGCCTACGCCAAGCTCTTCAGACTCGATGATTGGAACGAGGTGCGCATCGTCGCCCGGGGTGACCGGCTGCGGCATTTCATGAACGGCACCCTCACGCTCGACTTTACCGACGCGGCCGATCTCACTCTCCGCGAGGGCATCATCGCCCTCCAGCTTCATGCGGGAGCCCCGATGTGGGTCGAGTTCAAGGACCTCGCCGTTCGCGATCTCGACGGGGAGGGGCCGGAGTGAGGAAGCAGGCGCGTGGGCGACGACGCACATGGGCGGCGGCTGAGGACCCGTGGCATGATTCACGGCAGGGGATGACGATGGCCGCCATGAGAATGATCGCCACGCTGATCATGGTCGCCGCGCTGGGCACCGCGTTAGCCGATCTGGCGGTTGCTGTGCCGGCCGTTCCGGGCGCTATCGGATTCGGTGCCAACGCCACCGGCGGCCGCGGTGGTGATGTCTACCACGTCACCACGCTCGCCAACGATCCAGCGCATGCGATCCCCGGTTCGCTGTTCTACGGCCTCTACTACAAGAACGTGCCGGTCGGGGGCCGCACGATCGTGTTCGACGTTGGCGGCACGATCGACCTCTCCCAGGGCACGAGCGCGACGCTCGATCTCAAGGACATTCGTCGGGTCACGGTGGCGGGCCAGACGGCCCCCAGCCTGATCACGTTCATCGGCAACACCGTGCAAATCACCGGCAACACGGTCGCCACCCCGACGCACGACATCGTGTTTCAGCACGTGGCCATCCGCAAGGGGCTCGGCGACGGCGCCGATGCCCTGAGCATCAAGGGAACCGGCAACACCCACGACA
>JBPCTA010000088.1:0-2528 GCA_051006595.1 Pirellulales bacterium | reverse complement strand
GCACGGTGATCTTTGTTGGCGAACTGCCCAAGGACGTGCCGGGCCTCGGACGCCTTGAGGAGCGGCGGCGGGGCTTCGCGGCAGAACTGGGGAGGCTTCACTGGCCGGAAGAACCAGGACGCGAGCCGAAGGCCGCCGCGATAGGCACCGGCCACGTCGTGGTACTTCCCGATGTGGCCGGCGTGGTCGAGCATGCGTCCGTTCGAGTTGAACCGCTCGCCACCCGCGGACTCGGGGTCTTGCGGCGAAAGACATCCGAGGGCCACCTCTACTTTCTCGCCAACCTCGGTGCGGAGCCGTTCGACGGCTGGGCGCCGCTCGCCGTAGCGCTGCAGTCGGCGGTTCTCTTCGACGCCACGACGGGCACGAGCGGCGTGACGGCCGTGCGTCCAACGGCCACGGGCCACGAAGTGCGACTGCAACTCGATCCCGGTGAGTCGATCTTCGTGCGGACCTTCGCCTCGCGCCGGGCGGAGGGCAAGCCGTGGGCCTTCACGATGTCAGCGGGCGAAGCCGTTTCGGTCGAAGGCCGCTGGACGGTGACGGCCATCGATGGGGGGCCCGAACTGCCACCGGCCTTCACGGTCGAGCGGCTTGGCTCATGGACCGACCAGCGAGGCGCGTGGGAGCGGTTTGCGGGCACGGCCCGCTATGAGATTGCCTTCGAACTGCCGGTGTCGCCGGCAGCCACCGATTGGCTGCTCGATCTCGGCGATGTCCGCGAGGTGGCGCAGGTGCGGGTCAACGGCACGGCGATCGACACGATCTGGAGCCTGCCCTTCCGCGGTCGGATCGGCAGGGCCGTGAAGCCCGGCACCAACACGCTCACGATCGACGTGACGAACGAGGCCGCGAACCGGATCCGCGACCTCGAGAAGCGTGGCGTTGCCTGGAAGAACTTCCACGAGATCAACTTTGTGAACGTCCACTACAAGCCATTCGACGCCGCCGACTGGCCGCTGCAGCCCTCGGGCCTGCTCGGCCCGGTGCGGCTCGTGCCGCTGAAACTCGAGGCCCCGGCGTCACCCCCGTGACGGATCGCCGAGCCGGAGGTCCACCCCGGTCACGCCGGGAGACCCGCGCAGCCGCCGGACGAGGTCTCGGGTGTCGGCCCCCGGCTTGAGGATGCCGTGGTAGGTGAACTCGGTGCCCGGCGGCTTCGTGAGCGTCTCGATCCGTCTGGTCTGCAGCCCGTCGAGCGACGAGGCGAGGCTGAAAGCCCTCGCCACATTGCCGCCCACAGCGAGCGTGATCATCGCGATCACGAGCGTCAGCAGCAGGAGCGTCTGCGAGAGGTCCGGGCCGGCCTCGCGATCGTGGCGGGTGCCGCGGTAGACGACCGCCACGATCCCGCCGAGCACGATCGAGGCGCCGAGCCGCACGAGGATCGCAGGCACCGACAACTCGGCGTCGCTGGGGAACGCGGCGGTGAGCCAGGGTGGCATGGTGGCGGCTTCAGGACGCGGGCGGACGATCGGCCGCCGGGCCCTTGGGGGCGTAGTCGAGCAGGTAGGCCCGGCGCTTCTCGAGGAAGCCCCGGAGGTTCGAGCGTCCGTCCCGAGGCGGCTCCGGCGACGTGGCCTCCTCGAAGGCCTCGGTCGTCTGGAGTTTTCGCGTGTCTTCGCGGACGGCGTCGATGATCAGGGCCCGCCAGCGGGCGACGTCGCGACCGACCGACGACCAGTCGAGCTGCTCCCGCGCGATCGCCTTCACGTGGTCGAGGTACCGGTCGCGCAGTACGGGAACGGCGAGCAGCTTCGCGCGGAGCGGCTTGGTGGGATCGTCGAGGCCGACCAGCGGGTCGAGCGTCGGACCGCCGCCGCCCGGGCCACGGCCGCCGCCGGGGGGCGGCACGAGCTTCTGCATGGCGGCGACCACTTCCTTCTCGTCGAGGCTCTCGTCGCCATCCGAGTCGGCGGCACGGGCGACCGCCCAGGCGTTCGCGATGAACTCTTCCCGGCCGAGCCGGCCCCGCTTTTCCGGATCGACGGCGGCGAAGAGGGGGCCGGCGAACATCCGGCCCGGTCCGCCGCCCCGGCGGCCCTCGTCACGCCGCCGGTCGCCGTCGCCCGGCCGACGCTCCGGTGGAGCGGCGTCGGCCGGCGGCAGTCCATTTCCGGGCGGGGGCGATGGCGGCGATTCCGGTCCTGGCGGCGGACCGAAGCCCGGCGGCGGCAGCGTTGCCTGCAACGCGGCCGCGAACTCGTCGGGGCCGAACGTTCCGTCGGCGGCGAGGGCGACTCTGCCGGCGAACCCTCCGACCACCCGCTCGAACTCCCCGCGCTGCACCCGGCCGTCGCCGTCGTCGTCGAACGCGGCGATCGGGCTGCCGAACGGACCGCCCCCCCGGCCATCGCGCCGCGGGCCACCCGGCCCGCCATGGCCGCTCGAAAAAGCCTCGTTCATGTCGTGCGGGATCACGTGGAACATTCCCTTCGCGTCGGCGAACAGCGTGTAGTCGCTGGCGCGGGTCCAGTAGCCGTCGCTGTTGACCAGTGCGTTGTCGAGGGCCAGGAACCAGAGGATCC
>JBPCTA010000087.1:0-4456 GCA_051006595.1 Pirellulales bacterium | reverse complement strand
GCTTCGTCACCACCGGCCTCTACAATGCGGGCTCCTACAACCCGCCGGCAACCCTCGGCACCGTGGCCGCCGTGCCCGAGCCCTCCGCCTGGGCCATCCTCGCCGGCGGGCTCGCCCTTGTCGCCGTCCGGGCCGCAGCCCGCGCCGCCAGCCGCCACCGCTGAACAAGCGGCTCCAGGACAGGCGTTTTCAAGGACCGCAATCCGCCCTGGATCACTCTTTCGTCGAGATCTGGATGTCGTAGACGTTGGGCTTTCCACCTTGCACGTCATACGTCAACTCTGCCCCCCTCGCATACCGGTCCGGAATCCGCAACGCGTTCGGGGCGTCGACGTCGGCCATGATCTTCACGCTATAGGTTCCCGTCGGCACGCCGGTCTTGTTGCCCGGGCCGAGCCGGCGGAGCTTATACGCACCGTCGCCGCCCGTCGCCGCCACGCCGCGAGGTGAATCCTTCATCGCGGGATCGAAGATCACGACGAGCCCCTTGCCGGGCTTGCCATCGACCAGCACAGTGCCCGTCACCTCGACGATCCGCTGGCAGCCGGCGATGAAGATGACCGCGACAGCGACCACCGAGGACAGCCCACGCACACCAGCGGAGGGACAGCGACACGCTTCATGGGGCATGAAAACCTCCTCTTCGAGTATCTGATTCATGTCGCAGGAGAGGGATGGCGGCATCCGCAGTCATGGTCGCCAGACGATCCGCCGCTGATATGGCCGTGCCTCACGGCACATCGCTCACCGTCGCGGCAATCGCCGGCATCGGGATGCCCTCATCCCGCTTGGCGATCTTCTGGAGCACCTGCTGATCGATGTTTTCAGAGATGTACGCCACCGATCCGTCGCCATAAACGAACTGAGCGCCGCCGCGGTGATAGCTGTTGAAGCCTTTGCCGGTATTGCTGCTGAGAAAATCATTGATGAAGAAGGCTACACGGCCATAGCAGCGGCCTGCGCCCTTGGTCGATGTACCCGAGCCCGTCCGACCATTTCCGGCCCACACTCCCGCATAGGTGCCATTTCCCGAGACAAAGCCGGGGGCGGGCGCACCGCATCGCTCGCCCACATAGATCGTCTTCGACAAGCCGTCGCGAATGTCTTTCACGCGAAGCCCCAGCATGTCGTTGCGTCCGAAAAAGACGCCGTCAGGTGGATCGGCCGTGCAGTTCGAGGCGCCGACGGTGTCGGTGCCACAGTTCTCCTCGGGCGCGTAGGTGCCGGCCGAGGCGATGTAGTTTGACGTGCTGAGGCCGGGATCCGTGCCCGGTGGAGCGCAGGTCAACTCGGAGCCGCCGGCGGCCGTGCCTCCAAAATCGATGAGATTATTTTCGGTGGGAGTATCGTCGGAGGGGCAACGAAACATTTCGATTCTTCCCGCAAGGGCTGCTCCGACCGGCGTCGATCGCCCGTTGGTGCCCTTGAGGATGTTACAGGCGGTGCGGAGCGTGGTCTTCGCGGGGTTGAGCGTATCGAAGAGCTGCGACTGCTCCATGAAGGGGAATATGAAGACCGCCCACCCCCACGCAGGCTGCGAAGCGGAAATAAAACGGTGCCCTGCAGGAAGACGCTTCTTCGCACTCTCGTGACTCGCGATCGCGAGGCCGATCTGCTTCATCTTGCTGGTGCAGGAGATGCGACGGGCACTCTCGCGGGCACTCTGAACAGCCGGGAGGAGCAGTCCGATGAGCGTGGCAATGATCGCGATCACCACGAGCAGTTCGACAAGGGTAAAACCATGAACCACAGCCCGGAAGCCGCGGCGAACGATCGCCTTCGTCTCGTGCATGGCAGAAAACCCTCAAAAATCGACGGTCATAGCCGTGGGGGTCGTACCCGCACCGTACGGCCCGTCGTGCTCCGGTCGCCCCCACCGTTGCCGCGAAGTGTAGCCCCATGACGCCCGCCGAAGCAACAGGGCGTCGACGGAAATCCCCGGTATCCAGCGAGATGCGGACGTCGGCCGGATTGCAGGTCCGCCGGATCCAGGTTTATGATCTGCTCCATCGCGGTAGGGGATTGATGCTCAGGCGCATTCGATGGGGGAGTTCATCATGATGAGTCGTGGCCTATTGACGTCTTTGGCCATGCTGGTCGCGGCGATGCTCACGGCGACGGCCGAAGACTATTACTGGGATGCTAACGGAACCACTGTCAACGGCGATGGAGGCGGTCTCTGGCTGTACTCGACGGCCGTGACCGCCAGCGCTCAGCGGTTGTCAACATCGGTGACAGGGACGGCCGCTCCTGTATCGCTCAACACGACCACGGGCAAGTCGCTCCGCTTCGGTTTTGGAGCGGCGCCAGATAACGCCACCAACGGCGGCACTGTGACTGTGGGCAACAGCTCCAACCCTGCCGCCAATAACCCTCTCATCGGCGCGATCGTTTTCAATGCCTCAGGGACATCGGGCTACACATTTCAAAATCAAGCGGCAAACTCGGGACCATTCATCAGGATTACGACGGGAGGGGCGAATGTTCCGGCCGGCTACGGCATCATCGTCAATGACAACGTCTCGGGAGACACCCGCTTCCTTGTCAACCCTTCGGGCACGACACCGAACAATTTTCGAATTGATCTCGGCGCTGCTCAGACGTGGCAGAACAACAGCTCGATCTACGGTCTCCACGTGAACATTCCTGTCACGGGGACATTCGGCCTGACGACGAGCGGTTCGGGATTGATCTCGCTCGGCGGGGTGAACACGTTCACGGGAGGCCTCTCCATCGCCAGAGGAACCACTCGGGCGACGAACGCCGACGCGCTCTCGACCGGTGCCGTCTCAGTCAACGCCGGTGGGACGCTCGATGTGCGAGCGTCGATCACCAAAAATATCGCCGGTACCGGATCGGTGGCGGTTGGCCCCGGCGGCAACCTGACCGCCGGATCCCTCGGAAGCAACGCGCTGCTGGTCGCCGGAGAAGTGGGCAGCAGTGCCACGTTCACCAATCCCCTCTCGGGCACTCTGACGGTCTCCTCGCTGGCGATGGCCGGGAACGCGACGCTCGCCCTGGCGACGAGCGGCGGCATTGCTGCCTCCGGCGCGGTCACCCTCTCGGGCCTTGACAACGTGCTGTCGCTGTCGGGCATCGCGGCAGTGGGCAACACCTACACGCTCCTCCAGGGCAGCAGCCTGACAAACTCCGGATCGGTGTCGCTGACAGGAGCCGCAGTGGCGGGCCAGACGATCGCCTTGGGCGACTCGGTCATCGTGGGCCGCACGACCTACTCATTCTCGAGCACTCCCTCGGCCCTTCAGCTTGCCGTGAGTGGATCGCAGTTGACGCTCCGCTGGACGGGAGCGGTGGACAACGTCTGGGACTACACCACGAACAACTGGACCACAGGATCTGGAAGCACATTCTTCGCCGGCGGTGACAACGGCATCATCGACACGGCCGCGACGATCACCGTCCGCCCGGAGGGGATTACGGCCGACACGCTGACGGTCAGCCATGCCGCGGGCACGGCATCCCTCGCGGGCGGTTCGCTCACCGCTTCGAGCCTGGTGAAGTCGAATGCGGGGGCGCTCGCGCTGGGTTCAGGTGTCACGGCGACGAGCGTGACCGTGAACGGCGGATCCATCATCATCCCAGACGGCGGCTCGCTCACCGCTTCCACCATCACCAACAACGCAGCGCTCGTCTACGCGACGACCGGCACGCAGACGCTCGCCGCCGCCATCTCCGGTACGGGTTCGATCGCCTCGACCGCCGGCGGCATGCTCGCCCTCACGGGCTCGAGTTCCTTTAGCGGTAGCCTGTCGACCGATGCCACCAGCACGCTCCAAATCGCTGGGGGCGGCATCGCTGCCGGTTCCATCACGAACGCCGGAACTCTCAATCTCGCGGGCAGTTCGGCGTATGCCTTGGGCGGCCTGGTGTCCGGAGGCGGGAGCGTGACCAAGTCCGGGGCAGGCACCGTGACCCTCACCGGAGCGAACTCCTACACGGGGAGCACCACCGTGACTGCGGGCACGCTGAAACTCGGCCACGCCTCGGCGCTGGGCTCGATCGATGCTGGCACATCCGTCGCCGCCGGTGGGGCCCTCGACCTCAACGGGCAGTCCGTGGTCGGCGAGTCTGTCACGCTCGCAGGGACCGGCGTGTCGAGCGCCGGCGCCTTGCTCAATAGCAACACCTCTTCACCGGCGATCTGGAACGGCCCCGTCACGCTCTCGTCGGCCCAGACCTACGTGGGCGGCGCCGGTCGCACGACGCTCGCCGGCAGCGTCGGCGGTTCGGGACTGTACAAAGTCGGCGAAGGCACGGTCACGCTCGTTGGGGCAAACTCCTACAGTGGAACCCTGTTCATCTCGACCGGGACGGTGCAGGTGATGGACCAGGCAGCGCTGCCCGCCACGGCACTCTCGTGGAACAACAGCAACAGCTCCGCCGGGCTCGATCTCGTGGCGGCTGGCGATTACACGATGTCTTCCGTCGCCCAGTT
>JBPCTA010000086.1:0-10109 GCA_051006595.1 Pirellulales bacterium | reverse complement strand
ACTCGGCATCGATCCTGCCAGGGTCGTTGCGCTGGGGGGGTCTGCCGGTGGCCACGTCGCGGCATGGACGGCGATTCCCGCGGCCGTGTCGCCGAACCGGTCCACCGAACCGGTCGCACGCCTTCGCCCCGCAGCACTGGTGCTGCTCTGGCCCGTCACCGACACGACGGCCGATGGATACGGCGGCCCCAAGCGATTTGGCAATGACGCCGAGCGGGCGGCATCGCTCTCGGTGACCGGACGGATGCCGCAGCAGATGCCGCCGACGCTCGTCTTCCATGGCACCGCCGACCCGACGGTGCCCTATGCCAACTCCACGTCCTTCGCGGCCCGAATGAAGGACAATGGCAACGACTGTCTTCTGATCCCCTTCGAGGGCGGCAAGCACAGCCTCACTTCCAGCAAGTCTGGTGCCCAGGGAAAAGCCGCGAAGGACATCATCGAGAAAAAGATCCATGAATTTCTGGTGGATCACGCCCTGATCGAGGGTTCCCCATCGGATGCTCCGCGGCCATGAGGCACACGAACTCCGTCGCGGTCACGTCCCGACTGCTTCTTGCCTGCCTGCTCGGCGTGGCCGCGTCGTTCACCTTCGCCCAGGAGGACGACCGGCCGGTCGAAGACGCCTCACGATTCAAACTGGCCCGCGTGCCGAAGGCCTCGCTCCCGACTCTGTTTCTCGTCGGCGATTCCACGGTCAAGTGCGGCACGAAGGGCCAGCGAGGCTGGGGCGAGGAGATCGGCAAGTACTTCGAACCCGCCAAGGTCAACGTCGTGAATCATGCGATCGGCGGCCGCAGCAGCCGAACCTTCATCACGGAGGGCCGCTGGGCGGCCTCGCTGGCGATGATGCGGGAGGGCGACGTCGTCATCATCCAGTTCGGCCACAACGACGGCGGCCCGGTGAACGACGACTCGCGAGCCAGGGGCTCACTCCGCGGTGTCGGGCCGGAGACCGAAGCCATCGACAATCTGCTCACCAAGCAGCCTGAGGTCGTGCGGACATACGGCGCGTACCTGCGGCAGTATCTGGACGACGCCCGCGGCAAGGGCGTCACCCCCTACCTGTGCACGCAGGTGCCACGGAAGCACTGGGATCAAAAGACGGGCACGATCACACGACCGACGAATGGCACCGTCGTCTGGGCTCGCGAGGTGGCGGAAGGTGAACGGGCAACGCTGCTCGACCTCTACGAAAACGTGGCGACCGCCTACGACGAACTCGGTCCGGCCGGAATCGATCCTCTCTTCGCCGATGCCGCCACGCACACGACGGCCGCCGGTGCCGATTTCACGGCCCGTCGCGTCGTCGCCCTATTGGCGAATCTGCCGGAGTCACCGTGGCCGCCACTCCTCAGCGAGGCTGGCACGACCGCCTGGAAAACGAGCGGCGGACAACCCGAGTGATCCATGGACGACGTCACCAGACGCCGCAGGTCTCCCGCATCGCAGCGGTCGTCGCTTACGGACCGAAGGGTTTTCACGTCCTGGCCGGTGTTTCACCGGCTCCACGTTCCCCGGGAAATCGTCTACCATAGGGGGCCGGAAAACACCTTTGCCCGATGGTGTAACGGTAGCACAAGGGATTTTGGTTCCCTTTGTCTAGGTTCGAATCCTAGTCGGGCAGTTCCAGATTCGGCAGCCGTTGCGGCACGGCGGCACGTCCGTAAACTATTGTTCGTTTGCTCCACAGACTCCTCGCACGCCGTGCCAAGGAACCGCTGGTGAATCGCTGACCATCCCTCCGCTCGCCGGATCGATGGCCCTCTGATGCCGACGTCGCAGCCCTTGGGCTTTGCCACGTCCTCTTGTGGCATCTCGCGTTCCCAGACCCTCGATCGTCGCCTCCCTGCCGGGAGCCGATCGCTCCCTTTCCGATCATTTTGTTCGTTTCATGGAGACCACCATGCCCCGCCTGTTTCCCTGCTCCTTCGCATCGCTCCTGCTTCTCGCCGTCGCCGCAGTCGCGGGCGTGACCCGGGCTGAATCGGTGTATGTCACCAGCTTCACGACCGGCGAGCTCATCAGCTACGACTCGACCAATCCCGCCGGCACCAGGATCTCGCTTTCGGGATCGGGATCCCTGATCAAGCCGGCCGCCCTGGTGATCGGACCTGACGGCAACCTCTATATCGGCGAGGATGGCGATGGCGCGACTTTCGCGCCGCGGATCTCGAAGTTTGAGCTGTCGACGCTGACACTCTCCACGGTCGTCGCCTTCGGCAGCTTCGACGTCTTTCCCGGCAGCCTCGTCTTTCAGGGCAACGACCTGCTCGTGGGACGCAATCCCTTCTACGGCAATACCGGACCGATTGTGAAGGTGACAAACGCCACGGGGGGCGCGGTCGCCGTCAGCGACTACACCACGGGCGGCAGCCTCGCGAGCAGCCCCGGCCTGGCAATCGCCGCCGACGGCCGGCTCTACGTGGCGGATCAGACCTACGACTTTGTGTCGGGCATCGCGACCGGCCCCGTCAAGCGGTTCGGCGTGACGGGCGGCTCTGTGAACGAGGTGATCGCCAGCGGTTCGAGCGGGCTGTCAGGGCCCACGGGCCTCGCCATCAGGGGCTCCACGCTCTACACGGCGAGCATCATGAACGGCTCGATTCTGCAGACGGATCTCGTCACCGACATCACCACACCTTTTGCCTCGACGGGCGGCCCGTTCGAGGTGGGAGCGCTCGCCCTGCTTGCCGACGGTGGCCTCCTCGCCGGCAGCCCCTCCGGGTCGGGCAACATCTACGAGTTCGGCCCCAATGGCACGCTTCTCGGCACCTATGCCTCGGGCCTCGGTCAGATCGGCGGCCTCGCCACGGTGGCCGTCCCGGAACCGGGAGCAGTCTCGCTGGTGATCGGCGGGATCGGGGCGGCGAGTTGGGCGGTCCGACGGCGACACCAGCGTGGCCTCAAGGCATGATCCGCCGACGAGCCGCCTTTACGATCGTGGAGTTGCTCGTCGTGGTGGCGATTCTGGCCACGCTCGTCGGCCTCCTGCTGCCGGCCGTGCAGACGGCACGCGAGTCGGCGCGGCGGTCGAGTTGCACCAACAACCTGCGGCAGATCGGCCTCGCGGCGGCCAGCCACGAATCCGCCCGTGGACGGTTTCCGATCGGCGCGGAAGCG
The DNA here is from genome assembly GCA_051006595.1 of Pirellulales bacterium. GTDB lineage: Bacteria > Planctomycetota > Planctomycetia > Pirellulales > UBA1268 > QWPN01. The sequence continues at coordinate 6,986 of JBPCTA010000086.1, read as the reverse complement.
CGGCAGTGGGACGCCCGCCCCGACTTCCCCCATCAGTTCTTCCGCTGGTCGGTGCTGGCCCATCTCTCCCCGTACTACGAACAGGAACAACTCCTCCGCAGCCTCGATCTCTCTGTGCCCCTCTACATTGGGCTGGGGCCAGGCGATATCGCCCCGCAAAACAAGCCGATCGTGAAGCTCACGATCCCCCTGTTCCTCTGCCCGAGCGACGTCTCCACGCCTGTGGCAGACCTCTTCGGCCCCACGAACTACGCCGGCTGCACGGGCAGCGGCATCGATGGTGGCACCCCCTTCGAGACCGACGGCATCTACGGCATCAACTCCCGAACCCGGCCTCGGGACATTCGCGACGGCCTCTCGAAGACCATCGCCTTCTCGGAGAGCGTGCTGGGCGCCGGACCGAAGGCCACGACATCCCGGGACGGGATCGAGCCCACCACCGGCTACGGCTTCACGTTAACGGCTCCGCTCACGGCCGCCGCCTGCAGCCGGCCCTTCTATTTCAACTTCACCGACCTCCGCGGATTCTCCTGGGCCAACGGCGAGTATCGCACCACGCTCTACAACCACGACCGCACGCCCAATGCAAATGACCTCGACTGCCTCGCGGCCCTGATGACCACGCCCGACAAAGCGCGGATGTACGCCGGCTATGGCTGGCGGGCCGCCCGCAGCCGACACCGAGGGGGCGTGACGGTTGGCATGGCCGACGGCTCGGTGCGGTTCGTCGCCGATGACATCGAACCGGTCGCATGGCAGGCCTCAGCGACGATCGCTGGCGGCCACGAGTGATGCGGTGCCGGATTGGTGCGCCGGCGGCGGGAATGCAGTGGCTCGGTCAGCTCGGAGCGTCGGCGGGGTAGGCCTTGCGAAGCCAGGCGAGCACCTTCCGCATGTCGGCCGGAATCGGGCTCGCGAATCGCAGCTCTTCGCCCGAAACCGGATGCACGAAGCCGAGTTCGGCGGCATGCAGCATCACCCGCGGGGCCCGTGACTCGTCCTGCGCACCATCCCGACGCGACGACACATACACCCGCTCGCCGCAGACCACGTGGCCGTTTTCCGACATATGGATGCGGATCTGGTGGGTGCGGCCCGTCTCCAGCCGGCATTCCACGAGCGTGTAGTCGTTGCCGAAATGCTCCACGGGAGCCACGTGGGTGATGGCCTCGTTGCCGTCTTCGCCCACGCCGCTGCCCCGCCGACCATCGCCGCGATCGCGGACCAGTTGCGACGTGATCGTGCGGGCTCGCACGCGGCCGACCACGATGGCGAGGTAGCGACGGTGCGTCATGTGCATCCGAAACTGCTCGGCGAGGATCCGGCTGGCCGGCACGTTTCGCGCGAAGACGACCAGCCCGCTCGTCTCACGATCGATGCGGTGGACGGCATTCACGGGAGCCACCCGCCGCCGCTTCGGAGCCGTCCTGCCGCCCACCGAGCCAAACCGCTTCAAGAGGTGCCTGCCGATCGCGTCGGGCACCAGCTCCTCGAGCGTCGGCTGCACCTGTTTGCGGCGGGCGGGCCACGAGGCCTCGTCGTGATGCCGCGTCGTCGTCACGCCGGTCGGCTTGTCGACCACGACCACATCGTCGTCGAGGTGCACGATGGGCACGTCATCTGCCTGCGGCGGCGCGGCGGCGGCGAGTTCGAGCACCTTGACGACCTCGCCCTCCTTGAGGCGGCGGGCCGCGTCGGTGCAGACGTTGCCGTGGACGAGCACGTGCCGGGACCGCACGAGCTTCTGCACCCGCGACCAGCTCGCGCCGCCGAGCCGAGGCCGGAGGAATGCCGCGAGCGTCTGGCCGCGGTCCGCTGCGGTGACGTGGTGTGCCTGTCCGGGATGCTGTTTCATCTGCCTGTGCCGTGCCTTCCAGTCGTGAGTCCCGGAATGTCGTGGGGTCTCCCAGGTGTCCCGGCGGGGCCGGCGGCCGGAACCGCAGTCGGATCAGGCATTCGCTTGACCCCGGTCCGGTGCCGCGTATCGTTCGCCTCCCGCGCACGGTCGCGATCCCACCGCGGAACATTCATCGGCAGGCCGCCGTCCTCACGGTACGTGCTCCGATGATACCTGCAAGCCGCCTCCCTCATTTTCGCCCCACCGCCGGCGGCTCGAAATCGCGTGGGTTTTCCCTGGTCGAGCTGCTGGTGGTCATAGGGATCATCGACACGCTCGTGGGGCTGCTGCTGCCCTCGCTCCAGCGAGTGCGGGAGGCGGCCCGACGGTCGGCATGCGGCAACAACCTCCGGCAGTCGGCCCTCGGCACGCTGGCCTACGAATCGGCGAAGCGGCGGTTTCCGGCAGGCTGTGATCAGCGGGCCGCGGGTCCGGATCTGCCATCGGGCACGCTCCATGCCTGGTCGTCGTTCGTCCTCCCCTTCATCGAGGAAGGCCAGAACGCCGACCGCATCGACTACGGGCGGTTCTGGAATGCCGCCGGCGGCAACGATCGGGCGTCGAAGCACAAGGTCGCAGCGTACATCTGCCCGTCGGCCTTGCTGACCGCCGTTGGCAAGGCTGATTATGGCGGCGTCGCGGGGGCGTGGATGCTCGGCGTCGAGGGGGTGCCCTTCCTCGGGCCGGCTGGACTGACCAGCGGCATGCTCGTGCCCGTGGACGGTGCCACCGCGGCCGTCACGGCCGCCAGCGCGACCGACGGCCTCAGTTGCACGCTCTTGATCGCCGAGTCGGTCGATCGCGGGCTCTCGGCCGGCCCCGACACCGATCCGGAAGACCCAGCCGGCCGCTGGGCAGCGCACAACTGCTTCGCGCAGGCCGCAGCCTTCGTCAACGGCGACACCAGCGACATCCGCAGCCCGCATGCCGGCGGCGCGCAGGGGGCGTTTGCCGACGGCCGTGTGGCATTTCTCGAAGAGACGATGGACCCGGTCGTGCTTGCGGCACTCTGCACACGCAATGGTGGCGACTCCGCCGCGCGGATGCCGTGATGTGGTGATGCCACGGACACGATCGGAGACGGCCGGCCGCGCGTTGCGTCCGACTGGTTCAAACGGTGACCTTTTGAGAGAGGAACTTTCCATGATGATTCGCAGGTTGTTCAGCGGTCTGCTTGCCGTCGCTGCGGTGGGCCTGTTCATGACCGCCTCGGATGAAGCCGGTGCCCCCGGTGCCGCCGGGATCAAGAGAACGGTGTCGATCAAGGTCTTCAACGACACCGATGGCGACGCCATCTATGTCGTCGGCTTCAACGCGAAGCAGATCGCAGCCCTGTCGGGCATTCCCACGGTGCAGCAGGCCAAGAAAAACGGCGGCACCTACATCGCCGCGGGGAGTTCGAAGACGATCCTGGTTCCGGCAGGCAACGGCGAGGTCGTCGTCTGGTTTGCCGGCGACATTCCCCCGAGTGGTCCGCTGCCCGAGCCGGAGTCGGGGGCGGCCTACAAGCTCAATAGCGGCGCCAAGACGACCGCCGGCGTGTTCAACGTCGACGACTCGCTCGAGATCACGATTCCGCGGTCGTTGCTCACCAAGTGACCACGTCCGAACCCCCGCCCGGCAGGGACGCGCGGGGGGATTCGGCGGGCCGCCGAAATCTGCTCCACCACGCCGCGGGCCTCGCAGCAGCCCTGTCGATCGCGGTGTTCGTGGCGGCTCCGTGGCTCGATCAGAGCCTCGTCTGGTCGGCGTGGGTGGGCGTGGCCGCGGCGTTGCTGCTGGTGGACCGGTTCCGCGGCTGGTGGGGAGAGTGCCTGATCCTGACCGGGGCGACCGTGGCGATCGCACTGGCCTTTCACTGGACGCCCGAAGCCCTGGCCGTCGCGATGGCGGCAGACCACACCGTCGGGCTGGCGATCGCCGCGCCGATCGTGCTCTGGGACGCGGTTCGGCTGGCCATGCCGTTCTGGTTCATCGGCCGCGTGGAGCGGGATCCACTCAGGGCATGGCTGCCGGCCGCGACGCTGGCGGTCGCGATCGAAGCGATCATGCCGGCAGTCTTTCCGTGGAAGCTCGGCTATTCCCAGATCGCCTGGCCGGCGGTCGTGCAGTCAGCCGACATGCTCGGACCGGAGGGCCCCACGTTCATGCTCTTCGCGCATGCGGGTGCCATCGCATGGCTGGTGCATACGTGCCTGGCCCTCCTGCGTCGCGACAGGGAAAAACCTCCGGCCCGCGTCAGGCTGCCCGCGGCGAGCGGCCTCGCCCTCCTTGTCTGCATCGCGAATCTGCTCTATGGCACCGCGGCGATGATGCACTGGCAGCGCCGGGCCCACGACGCGCCGACGATCCGGCTGGCGATCGTGCAGGCAAATCCCGGTGAGGGCGACGGTCTGGATGGCCTGCGAAACCTGACCCGACGGATGGCCGGAGCAACGTCATCCCGACTGCCAGACCTCGTCTGCTGGCCCGAATGCAGCGGCGGCTGCTACGCCGACACCCTCGACTCGCTCGCCGATCCCGATCGCGTGCTGGAACTGTCGCGGGCTCCCAACGCGGGACTGCGGCCGCTCGAGAACCCCAACTGCCCGCTGCTGTTCGGCGGCAAGATCTACCGCGGCCATCCGGATCGTCCGCGGGCGATCCATCAGTCGGCCATTCTCATCGACACCACCGAGAGGATCCTCGGCCGCTACCACAAGCGGTATCTGATGCCGTTCGGAGAGTATGTGCCGGGCGACGACTGGTTTCCCGACATCAGGCGTTCGTTCGCCATGCAGGAGGAGTTCACGGAAGGCATCGAGCCGACGGTGCTCGCCTGCGGATCGCGGGCCCGGGTCGGCGCGATGCTCTGCTACGAAGACATGGTGCCCTCGGCGGCCCGATCGCTCGTGGCCGCTTCGGCCAACCTGTTCGTCTCGCTGATCAACGGAGCTGCGTTTCCTCAGCCGCTCACGCTCGCGCAGCACCGTCTGCTCTCGCAGTTGCGCGCCGTTGAGTCGCGCCGCTGCCTGGTCCGGTGTGCCGCCACGGGTGAGACATGCGTGATCTCGCCAGTCGGCACGATCACGGCCTCGCTGCCGCCGCGCACCCGCGGCGTGCTCACCGCGGACGTCCCCCTGATCGAGTCGATCACGATCGCCACCTGGGCCGGCGGGGCCTTCCCGTTGGCCTGTGCTCTGGCAGCGGTTCGGTTCGTGGCACGCCCTCGGCGGATCGGCCGGCCGCCGGTCTGAACGGCCGCCGCTGCCCCTGGGAGGATCTGCCTTGACCGTCTATCCGGCGGTTTTAGACTCTCACAGGAGGATCGCATCGAAAGCCTCCGTCGTTTTCCACGTCGAGAGGATTTCCGAACAGTGCCCGGCACATGCGTCATCGGTTTGCAATGGGGTGACGAGGCCAAGGGCAAACTCGTCGACATCCTCACGGAAGACCACGAGATCGTCGTTCGCTACCAGGGCGGGGCCAACGCCGGCCACACCGTCGTCGCCGGCGGACAGACCTGGAAGCTCTCGATCATTCCCAGCGGCATCCTCCGCGACGGCGTGGCCTGCGTCGTCACAGGCGGCGTGGTCCTCGACCCGGCCAAGGTGATCGAGGAGATGGATGGCCTCGAATCGCGGGGCATCCGCATGGACGGCAAACTCCGGCTCAGCGACCGGGCCCATGTGGTGTTTCCCTGGCACGTCGTCGAAGACCGGCTCCTCGACGGCAGCCTCTCGGGTGGCGGAGCGATCGGCACCACGGGCCGCGGCATCGGCCCCTGCTACCGCGACAAGGTCGGCCGTTCGCTGGCGATCCGTCTCGGCGACCTGTATCGGAAGGATTTTCGGGCCAAGGTCGAGCACGTGGCCGATTTCAAGAACCGGCTGTTGGCCAACTGGCAGCCCGGCGCTGCCACCGTCCTCGATGCCGCCGCGATCCATGCCGAGTATGCGACCTACGCCGAGCGTCTTCGTCCCCATGTCTCCGACACGACGGCCTATCTGCTCGACAGCGTCGAGTCCGGTAAGCGGCTGCTCTTCGAGGGCGCCCAAGGCGCCCTGCTCGACATCGACCACGGCACGTTCCCGTTCGTGACGAGCAGCAACTCGTCCGGCGTGGGTGTTGCCAGCGGATCTGGCGTGCCGGGCCGCTGGATCGACCGCGTGATCGGCGTCGTCAAAGCCTATTCCACCCGCGTTGGTGGTGGTCCGCTGCCGACGGAGCAGGACAACGCGGTGGGCCTGCATCTCCGCGAACGCGGCCGAGAGTATGGCACCGTCACGAAGCGACCCCGCCGCTGCGGCTGGTTCGATGCCGTGGCGGCCCGCTACACCGCCCGGCTTTCCGGCGTGGATGAACTCGCCGTCATGCTCCTCGACGTTCTCGGCGGCCTCGACGAACTCAAGATCTGCTCGGCCTATGACATCGACGGGGTGCGGACGACGCAGTTCCCGGGCCAGATCGAGGATCTCGCCAGGGCGGTGCCGGTGTATGAAACGCTGCCGGGCTGGCCGGACGATCTTTCGACGGTCCGTGACGAGGGGGCGTTGCCGGCCAATGCCCGGCGGTATGTCGAGCGCATCGCCGAACTGCTCGGTCGGCCGGTGTCGATCATCTCGGTGGGCCCCGACCGTGCTCAGACCATCTTCCGCGACCCAGAGACAACCCGTCGGCCACCATGGCAACGACCCCAGCCGGCGACAGCCTGACCCCGACGGCGGACGCAGCCGACCTGCCGACGACGGCCGGCGCGGACGCCCGACTGCCTCGGCATGTCGCCATCATCATGGATGGCAACGGCCGCTGGGCCCAGAGTCGGGGCCTGCCTCGGATCGAGGGCCATCGTCGCGGCGTGGCCAGCGTGCGGCGGATCACCGAGCACTGCGCCCGAATCGGCATCGACCAGCTCACGCTCTACTGCCTGTCGAGCGAAAACTGGCGTCGGCCCGAGGCGGAACTCTGCTTTCTGATGCACCTCCTCGAGCAGTACATGATCGAGGAGCGGTCGCTGCTGATGCGGCAGCGGATTCGCCTGTCGTTGATCGGCCGTCGCGAGGGGATGCCGCCCGAAACACTCGCCGCGATCGACCGCACCGTGGAACTC
>JBPCTA010000085.1:0-3298 GCA_051006595.1 Pirellulales bacterium | reverse complement strand
CCGTGTCGAGGCGGATACCGCCTGAGGCCTCGAGCACAACATCGTTTGCCAGCCGGTTGCGGAGGGCCACGCAGCTGGTGAGTTCATCCACGGCCATATTGTCGAGGAGCACGATATCCGGACCGGCCGCCAGCACCGCCTCCAACTGGTTGATGGAATCGATCTCGACCTCCACCACCATCAGCTCCGCCCGCGACGGCGGAAACGTCTTGGCCAGAAACTGACGGCCCGTGCGCACCGCATCGGCAGGCGACACTCCCTCCGCGGCGGCCGCAGCGAGATGGTTGTCCTTGATGAGGATCGCATCGTAGAGACCGAGGCGGTGATTCCAGCCGCCTCCCATGCGGACGGCGGATTTGTCGAGGAGTCGCCAGCCGGGCACTGTCTTGCGGGTGTCGTAGACACGGCACGACGTGCCCGCCACGGCATCCACCAGACGCCGCGTGGCCGTTGCGACCCCGGAGAGCCGCCCGAGCAGATTGAGGATCGTTCGCTCGGCGGTGAGCACGCTGCGCGTCGTGCCCGCCAGCATGGCGACCGTGTCGCCGGCCTGCACGGCGTCGCCGTCGGCCACGATGGGCCGAAACAGAAGCTCGGGATCAGCGACGTTCGCCACGACCGCGGCCGCAGGCAGGCCGGCAACGACTCCGGCCTTGCGGGCCACCACGGCGAGCTCGCTGCGAGCGTCCGGGGCAATGAGGCCGATGCTCGTCCAATCGCATTCGTGGCCGAGGTCTTCCGCAAACCAGTCGCGGGCACGGAGCGCGACGTGGCCCGCCAGATGCGAATCCCAGGTCAGCTGGCGAAAGCCCGGGCCCTCGACGGCATCGATAATCGGAGGGGAATCAGGGTTCGACGGATCTGGCTTCGCCATGATGGCTGCGGTCCTCTCGAGGTCTGAGACGCGGAGATCGCGTATCCTAACAGGGTCCCTTCGACCCCCCGGGCACACGGTTCTCCAGTCATGCCGACTCCCGTTTTCGAGACCGAACAGCCGGCGTCGGCGTCGCCGACCGAGCCACTGCTGCTGCCGCGCCGTTCCCAGCCGCTGATCGTGGCGATCGTGCTCGCCGGCCTCGCGGGCATGGCGGCGTGGTACGTGGGGCAGGGGGGGCTCTCCGGCGGTCTCGTGCACCACGATGCGGCTCCCCCCGCAGCCGGCGGCTTCACCGTGAACGTCAACGCCGCAGGGCTTCAGGAACTCGCCCAAATTCCGGGCCTCGGCCCGGCGATGGCGCAGCGGATCATCGACTACCGTCGCGAGCATGGCCCCTTCACCAGCCTCGAGCAGCTCCTTGACGTGGCCGGCATCGGGCCGGCCACGCTCGAGCAGATGCGACCCCATCTCCGGCCCATTCGGCCCCGTGGGGCCACGCCATGACTCCAGCTTCCGCGGCACTGCATCCCGGCGTGTTCGAACTCGTCGCTCCCTACGAGCCGGCCGGCGACCAGCCCGCCGCGATCGAGGCCCTCGTCCGCGGAATCGGGGAAGGGCAGGCGTCGCAGGTGCTGATGGGCGTGACCGGGTCGGGAAAGACCTTCACGATGGCCAACGTGATCGCGCAGGTCGGCAGGCCCACGCTCGTGCTCTCGCACAACAAGACGCTCGCAGCCCAACTCTACGCCGAGTTTCGCGACTTCTTCCCGCACAACGCCGTGCATTACTTCGTCAGCTATTACGACTACTACCAGCCCGAGGCCTACATCCCGCAGCGCGACATCTACATCGAGAAGGATGCCGCGATCAACAAGGAGATCGACCGGCTGCGGCTCGCCGCCACCAGCGCGCTTGTCAGCCGGCGGGACGTGATCGTGGTGGCAAGCGTGTCGTGCATCTACGGCCTCGGCTCGCCCGACGACTACCGGGCGATGGTCGTGCGGCTCGCCACCGGCATGACGCTCTCCCGCGACCAGCTGCTGGCGCGGCTCGTGGCGGTGCACTACGAGCGGGGCGACATGGGGCTCGAGCGGGGGAAGTTTCGCGTGCGCGGCGACTCGGTGGACATCTGGCCTCCGTACGACGAGCTGGCCTGCCGCGTGGAGTTCTGGGGCGACACGATCGAATCGATCGCGATCACGCATCCAACCAGCGGTGAGGTGGCCGCGAAGAAGGACGAGATGTATTTCTATCCGGCCCGACACTTCGTGATGCCTGAGGATCGCATCAAGGCGGCGGTCTCCACGATCAAGCAGGAGCTGGAGGAACGGCTCGAAGAGCTCAAGAGCCAGGGCAAGCTGCTCGAGGCGCAGCGGCTCAACGCCCGCACCCGCTTTGACATCGAGATGATGCTGGAGGCAGGCTTCTGCCCCGGGATCGAGAACTACTCGCGGCCGCTCTCCGGCCGTGCTCCCGGCAGCACGCCGGGCACCCTCTTCAACTATTTTCCGAACGACTTTCTCTTCTTCGTCGATGAGTCGCACGTCACGGTGCCGCAGGTCCGCGGGATGTATGCCGGCGACCGCAGCCGCAAGATGACGCTCGTCGACCACGGCTTCCGCCTCCCCAGCGCCCTCGACAACCGGCCGCTGATGTTTGACGAGTGGGAGAAACGACTCCACCAGACGGTGCTCGTGTCGGCCACGCCCGGGCCGTGGGAGCTTGCGCAGACCGGTGGCGAGGTGATCGAACAGGTGATCCGGCCGACCGGCCTGCTCGACCCGGTGATCGAGATCGTGCCGGCGAAGCAGCAGGTGGTGCACCTCTCCGGGGAGATCGAGAGGGTCGTCGCCGCCGGCCAGCGGGTGCTCGTGACCACGCTCACCAAGAAGCTCGCCGAGGATCTCACCAGGTATTTCCAGGAACGGAAGGTCAAGTGCCGCTGGCTGCACAGCGAACTCGACGCGTTCGAGCGGGTGGAGCTTCTGAGGGAGCTCCGCGTGGGCTCGTTCGACGTGCTGGTGGGCGTGAACCTGCTCCGCGAAGGCCTCGATTTGCCCGAGGTGTCGCTCGTGGCGATCCTCGACGCCGACAAGGAGGGCTTTCTCCGAAGCGAGACATCGCTGATGCAGACGATCGGCCGCTCGGCACGCAACGTCGATGCACGGGTCATCCTCTACGCCGACACGGTCACCGAGTCGATGCGGCAGGCGATCGACGAGACCTCTCGACGGCGAGCCCTCCAGGAGGCCTACAACCGCGAGCACGGGATCACGCCGGAGACCATCCGCAAGGAGATTCGAGCGGGCATCGAGGCCGAAGCGTCGTCTCGCGCGGTGGCCTTCGAGGCCGTCGGGGCGGCGGACGATTCGAAGCGGCGGACGGCCGAAGTGGTGGAGCAGCTTGAAAGCGACATGATGC
>JBPCTA010000084.1:0-2794 GCA_051006595.1 Pirellulales bacterium | reverse complement strand
CGTCCTTGTCAGCGGTTTCTGCGTGTAGCACGAGATGCCCAGCCGCAGCCGGGGATGACGGGCGATTTCGCCGGAATCCAACTCTTCGTCACCGAGAATCACCCGCAGCAGGGTGCTCTTGCCGGCCCCGTTGCGGCCGATGAAGCCCACCCGGCCGTCGTCGGTGATCGTGGCCGAGGCCGAGTCGAGGAGAATCTGGTCGCCATACCGCTTGCACGCGTTTTTGATGTCGAGAAGAACCGCCATCGATTGCACTGCATCCCGGATTTTTCGAAATCAGCCAGAGTCGCTTCAGCCTAGGGGTTACGGCCGCTCCCCGCCAAGGTCGCCTCCCGGCGATCGATCCGCTACCATACGGCGGCATAAACGATTCGGGGACGACGTTCGACCCCGACGACAGTCCGTCGATTCGCACCTCCGATCTCCTGTGGGGAAGCCCCTATGCCCGCCCATTCGCGTCGCACCTTTCTTGGAACCAGCTCCCTGGCCGGAGTCGGCTATTTCGTCGCCGCCGGCAGCCGGACGGCCTGGAGTTCGTCTGCCAATGAACAGCTCAACGTCGCCTGCATCGGCGTCGGCGGCAAGGGAAGCAGCGATTCCGACAATGCGGCCCTGTTTGGCAAGGTGATCGCGTTCTGCGACGTCGATCGCAACACCCTCGAGAGCAAGGGCAAATCAGAGGCTTTCAAGGATGCCGAGCGGTTCACCGACTACCGCGAGCTTCTCGCCAAGCATGGCAAGAACATCGACATCTGCACGATCAGCACCCCTGATCACATGCACGCCCCGGCCACGCTCGAGGCCATGCGGCTGGGCATCTCGTGCTACACGCAGAAACCGCTGACAAGGACGATCTACGAGGCGCGGCTGCTCACGAACGTCGCCCGGGAGATGGCCAGCAAGGGCGTGGTCACGCAGATGGGCAATCAGGGCACCGCGCTCGATTCGTCCCGCGAGGCGATCGCCCAGATCAAGTCGGGAGTGCTCGGTCCGCTCAAGGAAGTCTACGCCTGGTCGAACCGGCCGGTATGGGCCCAGGGCCCCGGCCGCCGGATGAACGTTCGGAAGTATCAGACGCAGGCGATGAAGGAGGTCGACGAGCAGGAAGATCCGACCACCACCGCGGCAGAGGTCTCGGATGTGGTTGCCGACCTCGTCGCCAAGAAGCAGCGCGAGATCGCCAAGGCGCTCGAGCGGGTGGATTGGAAGAACTGGCTCGGCGTGGCTCCGCCGCGGGAATACTGGCCGGGCCTCTACCACACCTTCCAGCACCGCGGCTGGTGGGATTTCGGCACCGGGGCGCTCGGCGACATGGCCTGCCATCAGTTGACGGTGCCGTTTGCCGCCTGTGGCCTCCGCGACCCGATCTCCGTGGTGGCGAAGACGACGGGGCATGATTTCGACAGTTTTCCGGCGAGTTCGATCATCCGGTTCGAGTTTCCCGAGACCGCCGAGCGGCCTGCGATCCCGTTCTGGTGGTACGACCGCAAGGGCAACAAGCCGCCGATGGAGGTCTTCTCCAAGTGGGGCATCGATCAGGTGTCCGACAGCGGCGTGCTGGTCGTGGGCGAGAAGGGGGCCTTCTACAGCACCGACGATTACTGTGGGAAGTACGAACTCAAGGGCGTCGAAAAGGTGGCGGTGGACTACGAGAAGGCCGAGGATCAGGGCAAGGGTTTCGACGTCAACAACATGTTTGAGTTCTTTCGCGCGAAGAGGGAAGGCGATCCGAAGATTGCCAAGTCCAACTTCATCGACCGGGCCGGACCGCTCACCGAGACGATTCTCCTCGGCAATCTCGCCGTCTGGGCGGCCTCCACCGGGGGAGCCGATGGCGAGATGGGCGACTGGGGCGAGAAGGTCGAGTGGGATGCCAAGGACTTGAAGGTCACAAACCTCACCGCGCTCAAGACCCCGAAGGTGGCCGACCTGATCAAGCCCATCTATCCCGCCGGTTACCGTCTGGACTGAACCACTCATGCGGCTCTCCAAGCGGCTCTCCATGCGCTGTTCCATGCTCCTGCTCGCGGGATGTCTCCTCGCGGCACAGTCGCTTCATGCCGCCGCCCCGGCGGATCTCGCCGCCGCCACCAGCCGGTTGAAGGAGATCGCCGGCGCCACCTGCGTGGCAACGCCAGCGGGGGAGATCACCGAGATCGTGATTCCCGACGGCTCGCGGGTCACGGCCGACGACATCGCCCTGATCGGGCGGCTGTCCGAACTCAAGAAACTGCAGGTGCTCAACTGTCGCGAGTTCGACGACGCGATGGTGACGCGGCTCGCGGACCTCGGGAAGCTCACCTCGCTGGCCGTCACCAACAGCGGCGTGGGCGACGCGGCCGTGGCCACGATCGCGGCATCCTTTCCAAATCTCGTGGAGCTCGATCTCTCCAGCAACACGAACCTCACCCCCGCGGCGATGAAGTCGATCGCGTCGCTCACCAAGCTCGAGCGGCTGGCGCTCGTGCAGACGCGGTTCAACGACCTCACCTTCCGACGCCTGTCGAAGCTCGCGGCGCTCAAGGCGGTCGATCTCCGCGGCAACATGGAAGCGGGCGACATGACGCTCGGGGTGCTGGGCGGCCTGCCCAACCTCCGAGCCGTGAAGCACCGCAGCTCGGTCGTGACCGACGAGGGAATGGCTGACCTCGCCAAGAGCGGCACGCTTGACTCATTGCTCGCCCAAGATTTCGCGATCACCAACGCCTCAGGGGCCCATCTCGCCGCCCTGAGCGGCCTGCCGTCGCTGGAGATCTTCCGCTGTCAGGGATTCGGCTCCGAGGGCGTGCTGGCG
>JBPCTA010000083.1:0-4880 GCA_051006595.1 Pirellulales bacterium | reverse complement strand
CTCGAGGGGGGGGGCCTTGGCCATCGCGGAAACCATGGGGTCGGGGGAGATGCGACCGGCACGGCTGCCGCGTCGGCCGAAATCACGGCCGAGTCGGATATAACGTGAGACGGTGGTCGGTTCAAATTTGACCGATCGCTTTCCGCCGAGTGCCGCGCCGGGCACCGGCAGAATCCTCACCGCCGTCACAGTCAGACACTCATCCCGCATTCCACCCCCGTCGCGATGGCCGCTCCCCCACTCCGCGTCGCCGTGATCGACGACTCGGCCCTCTACCGGCAGATGCTCCTCCACGTGCTCGGGCGGCTGCCCGGCGTCGAGGTGGTAGGAACGGCTGCCAACGGGATCGAGGGAGTCGAACTCGTCGCCCGCACCAAGCCCGACCTCGTCACCCTCGACGTGCAGATGCCCGGCATGGACGGGATCGAGGTGCTTCGCGAGTTCCGCCGGAGAGGCCTCCGCGTCAGGACGATCATGGTGAGCAGCCTCACCGCCGGCGGCGCCCCGACGACCGTGGCGGCGCTGATGGAGGGAGCCTTCGACTACGTGCTCAAGCCGTTGGGGTCCTTCGCCCACGAGAACCGCGAGCAGCTCCATGCCGACCTCGGGGCGAAGGTCGCCGCCATCCGTGACGGTGCCGCCGGCGGCGCGGACACCGACACGCCAGCCTCAGGGGATCCAGCCACGAGCGGCTGGGGAGGCGGCACACCTCGCCACGCCGCGATTGCCATCGGCACCTCCACGGGCGGCCCCCAGGCGCTGAGGATCGTGGTGCCACGTCTCCCCGCAGACCTGCCGGTGCCGGTGCTCATCGTTCAGCACATCCCGGCCGAGTTCTCCTCCACCCTGGCGGCACGGCTCGCCTCCATCTCGCCCGCGCCGGTCGTCGAGGCCGCCGATGGGATGACGGCGGTGGGTGGCCGTGTGTACCTTGCTCCCGGCGGGAGACACCTCGGCGTGGAGATGCATGGCACCACGGCCCGTCTTCGTCTCGACGATGGCCCACCGCGGAAGGGCTGCCGTCCCTCGTTCGACCACCTGCTCGAGACGGCGGCCGAGGCGTACCGTGGCCGAGTGCTCGCCGCCGTGCTCACCGGCATGGGGAGCGACGGGCTCGAGGGCTGCCGGCGGCTGAAGGGCCTCGGTGGCCATGTGATTGCCGAGGATGCCTCGACCTGCGTGGTTTACGGGATGCCCAAGGCCGTCATCGAGGCCGGGCTGGCAGATGACACGGTCCCCCTGCCCGGAATCGCCGCCTGCCTCCTCGAGCGACTGCAGGGACCGGCCACGCTTCGAGGTCGCTCAGGTTGATGACGCCCGCGGGGCTCCGGCGGGAAGCTTTGACCAGGCCGCGGGTCCGGGGCCGCCGCAGCGATGTCCGCGGGTTCGGGTTCTTGAACGTGGGCGTTCCACGCTCACCTCCCAAAAAACATCACCGGCAGGCACGGCACGAGGATGGCCGCCAGGAGGGCCGGAGTGAACGTCCGGCGAGATGCCACGGGCATCCCCGGCTCGCGCGGCAAGACCCACAAAGTTCCCTGATGAGCCATTATTCCTAGGACCGTCTCTCTCTTACGGCAACCCTGGGAAGGATCTGCGGCCGTCCGGTGGATCTCGGTCTCCTTGGCAGCCGCAACCCGATCTATGCGAAGGAGGCCGTGACTCGCGGGCGGTTGATCGCCGAGCGAGATCACGCTGTCACGGCGAAGTTTGCGATGCACGTGCTTTCGATGGACGCCGCCCTGCAGGATGCCCGCCGACAGGTGCTCCGTGCCTACGCCGCCTGACGACATTCTGATCAATAAAGCGGCTCTCATCGTCGCTGCAAGGGATGGTGGGCTTCCGCAACGTCGCGGTGCATCAGCATGAGGAGATGAACCTGACGTTCCTCCACTGGGTTGTTGATGCGGGTCATCGCGACTGGATCCTCCTGGGTGCGGCACTCGGCGTGTCGATCCGCCCAATCGGGGCACCGACCGCAGAGATGCTCGGGGCGTCCTCAGGAACGAATCCAGCCACAGATCCCGTAGGCCACCGTGCTGAGCGCCGCCGCGAGCAGCACATAGGGCAACTGGCTGACCGCGTGGGCGCGGCTGTCACACCCTGAGGCCTGCGAGGAGAGCACGGTGGTGTCGCCGAAGAAGCAGGCATGCGACCCAAAACCGCCGGCCGAGACGACGGCGCCGAGTGTCACTGGTAGGTCGGCGCCGAGTTGGTGGGCAAGCGGAACGATGATCGGGAGGGCTACCGCGTAGGTACCCCAGAATGAGCCGGTTGCGAACGTCACCAGCGACAGAGCGAGGAATGCGACGGCGGGGAGGGCCGCGGGCGCGACCAACGGCGCGAGCCCCGTGACCACTAGCCGTGTGAGACCAAGCCGGTCATTCACGTCCTGAAGCACGAACGCGAGGAGGATCGTCACCAACGCTGGCACCATGGAGCCGATGCCCCGGCAGGCCCCCACGGCGAGATCGTTGGCGGTCATGCGCTGCCGGATGATGCCTTGCTGAACGGTGACGACCGCGAGCGCCCAGACCACTCCGTAGAGAGCATTGCCGCCGGTCGCGGTCGTGGCCGCGATGAGCGTAGCGACCGGCACGAAGAAGTCAGCCAGGGTGCCGCCGTCCATGCCGGTGTCGTCGCCGCTGTCATCGGCGGAAGACCAGCCGGGGGGCGCGACTGGGCCTCCTGCGGCGACCCGTCGGTCGGCCGCAGCCATCGCGGCCCAGGCAGGAATCCAGCCCATGATCACGGCGGGTACGATCGCCACGGTAAACCAGCCGTAGAACATCCAGGGAATGATGCCGATATAGGCATCTATCCCCTGGCCGGGTTTAGCCACGTTGGTCGATTCCAGCAGTCCGGCCACGTAGATCGCCCAGGTCGACAGCGGCACGAGCAGGCAGACCGGTGCGGCGGTGGCGTCGATCACGTAGGCGAGCCGCTCTCGCGGCGCTCCGAGCCTGTCGGTGACCGGCCGCAGCGAATGCCCGATCAGCAAGGCATTGAGATAGTCGTCGATAAAGATGACGAGGCCCATCACCCACGCCACCAGGAGCGCGCCACGGGCAGTCTGCACTCGCGAGGTCAGCAGCTTCGAAAGCGCTCCAGCGCCGCCCACCCGTACCACGAGATGAATCATCCCGCCAAACAGTCCGCACACGAGCATCACCGAGGCGACGGCCGGTGTGGCGAGCTGCCTGTGGAGCGAGTCTGCGGCTCCGTCGATGAAGCGTGGGCCGTCGAGCAACGCATGTCCTGCGAGCACGCCGAGCACGAGCGCGGGAATCGTGGTCCGGAGGGCGATCGCTGCGACGACGACGACGACCGTGGGCAGCACCGCCAACCAGCCGGCATCAGCCATCGTGTGCCATCCTCGCGGAGCATAGTTCGCGGATCGCTTCTGCGAAAAGACTACCTCGATCAGCCACCCCGCGCCGAACCCCGCCATGCAGCCGCCTTTCGCCGCCGCGCGGCCGACGACGGCAAAGTCGCACGCGAGAGCGACCACCTTCGCCAACACGTCCAGCCTCGGATCGATGGCCGGCAAGCGACCGAGCAGCTCAGCTGAGACCTCACGGCCTACACCGCGAGGCGGTGTGAGCGATTGAGGGTCGGTGCCAGCGAAGCCCTGTTGATCCAAGGCTGATCAACGGTAGATGAGCCGAGGTTGTGGCATCCGCATGGTGCGGTTGGGGCAGAGCCCGCATGGGCAACCGACGGGTGAACAATGGGCGAATCTACGGCAATTCTGCCCGCTGCAACCCTGGACTGTCCGGTTTGCGGGGTGGTTTCCGCCTTTCAAGAAGGAAGTGTGGGCTCTCTCGTCCGGAACAACATTCATATGTGGTGCACCTCTGTGAACCTCGAACCGCTCGAGGGACGTCCGCTGCGGCGTGACTCCTCGAGCGGGGCAAACGTGATGTGGCTTATGGACGGCGCCAGGAACGCATCATCGGCCCCGATTGGCGGTGACGCCATCTGGCGGCTCGTCAATGCCGAGGAATGGTCCGACGCCAGCGCGGATCATAAGACGGACTGCATCATGACGGCCAACGGCGACATGAATCAACTCGACATCATCTGTGGAGAACTGCAGTGGTCGCCCGTCAACAACTATGTCATCTGCTTCTGGGGAGTCGGGACCGTGATCTGCCGAGATGACTCTTCCGGCTCGAACGTGCTGCGGACGTTTCTCGAGGGCGGCCATCCGGGCGGAAGTGCACTCGCGATCGGCAGCAGCCAGCAGTGGACGCTGCTCGCACGCCCGGGGCGATGGTGTTAGGCCATCGCGTTGCCGGCGGGGCTTCCGGGTCCGAGCCCCGAGGAGCGGACGGAGCCGCGGTCTGCTGGGGGACGCCATGAGTGACAACGATGTCCTTGACGCGAGCGCCCTCGATCTCGCGCGGCTCATCCGCACACGCCAGATTTCGAGCGAGGAGGTGGTGCGGCTGACGCTGGACCGCATCCATCGCCTCAATCCCCTGATCCACGCGTTCGTCTCGATCTTCGATCGCGCCGTCGCCGTCGCTCGGAACAAGGATCGGCAGGTGCTGCGGGGGGCGACCTGCCGCTGTTTCACGGAGTTCCGATCGGCATCAAGGACCTCAACGTCGTCCGCTGGTCTCGTACACGATTCGGCTCTCGTGCCGTGCCGAGCATGCCGATGCCCTGGGACGATTACACCGTCGCGCCGCTGCGACGAGACGGCTTCGTCATCCTCGGCAAGCTGTCGACGTCGGAGTTCGGCGCCCTGCCGGTCACGGAACCAGCCATCCACCCTCCGACGCGCAACCCCTGGTCGCTCGGCCATACGGCGGGTGGCTCGAGCGGCGGATCGGCCGCGGCCGTCGCCGCTGGACTGCTGTCCGTCGCCCAGG
>JBPCTA010000082.1:0-11471 GCA_051006595.1 Pirellulales bacterium | reverse complement strand
GCGCAGCTGGGCCTGAAGATGCTCGTGATCAGCACGCTGACGAGCGCCCTCTCCGCGGCCATCGCCGGCGTGATCATGCCGTGAGGCGGAGCTCGTCGATCGCATCCGACCGACCTCTCGCGAAGCCGTTGACGATGGACTCAGATCATTCCGTCGCGTCGGCCGTGCCGGCTGAGCCGGCCATGAGTTTCATGCCGAGGCCGAACCGCAAGGGTTCATCAGCGCCGAGCGGGTGCACGACCGCCTCCACGCCGCGGTCGTGGGCTGCCGCGCTGACCTGGGCCACGAAGGGCTCGTCGGGATCCCGGGCGAAGAGCACGAGGCGGTCGGTGGCGGGCTCGAGCGCAGCGACGGCTGCCTGCCAGTCGGCGAGGCCGGATGCCGTATCGGTCAGTTCGAGGTCGAGGTTGCCGTTGAGCGCGGCCCGTAGTCGCACGCGATAGGCGCCTGTCGAGATGTTCGCGGCCGTGATCGAGGCGATGAACTCGACGTTCACACCGCCGAAGGTCTCCAGCCGTTCGCCGAGTGCCGCAGCAGCAGCGGTGCTGGCTTCTGCGAGCGGCACGGTGTGGAGCCGGGTCCCGCGGGCCTCGAGGTAGCAGGGCCGCTTCGGCCGGCTGCGGCCGTCGCGCTGGGGGGCGAACGCTGACCACGCCGGCCGCGCCGCGCCCTCCACGTCGAACAGCGCGAACGCCTTCCACATCCCCTCGCCATACCACTCGGGGCTCCAGTAGTAGACGGCCGCGATCGCCGGGTCGTGGCCGCACGCGTCGAGGAAGTCGGTCAGCCAGCGCCGCTGGCCGTCGGGCGTGAGCGGGTAGCCCGGCGCCGCACGCTTCCACCGGCCAAACTGCCCGGTGAACTCGCGGGTGCTCGGGTAGGCCGTCTCCGCCACGACGATCGGCCGGCCGATCGCGGCATGCACGGCCGCAACGACGCGGAAAAAGTCCGCCATCTCGAGCGACCCGCCGATGTTTGCCGAGGGGAAGTAGGAGAGGCCCACGACGTCGATGCGCACGCCGTGCTCCTGCATGCAGTCGCAGAACGCGATGACGAATGCCTCGTCCCACCAGTGGGCGACATGCAGCATGAACCGTGCGTCGGGATCGGCCTCGAGCACGCCCGCCTGGCTTCCGCGGATGAGCTCGGCCGCCTGCGGCCAGAGGCGGCGACGGAGTGACTCGGGCGACTTCTTGGTGCTCTTGCCGGGGTAGACGCCACAGATGCCGTAGTCGATCTCATTGCCGATCTCGTACAGGTGGCTCGTGAGCCCCGCGCGTCGCAGTTCGGCGACGGCGTCGCGCGAGTAGGCCCGCACCGCTTCGGCCCGCGCGGGGATGTCGAGGTCGGCCCACGCGGCCGGTGCCGGCTGCTTCATGAGGTCGGCCCAGTCCTCGCTCAGGAAGAGAACGAGGTAGGGATCGAGGCCGGCTGCGGCCGAGCGACGCACCACCTCCGTGGCAACCGCCAGGCCGTGCGGACCGTCATCTCCGGTCCAGAGCCGCACGCGGAACCCGCGGACGCCCGCTTGGGCCATACCGTTGAAGAGATCCTCGGCTCCGTCCTCCCATCGCCACAGCCGACCCTCCCGCTCGAGCCCAAGGGAGTAGTTCGCATCGACGCCCACGAACGGCATCGCGGGCCGTTCATCCCCAGCCGCAGGACCGGGGGCGGCTCCCGCAAGACAGGCAAGCTGGTTGACCATGACGAGTCGAAACCGTCTGCGACCGGAGAGCGACCGAGGTTCGGTGGCGTGGATGATCAGGACTTCCAGGCGCGGGGCCGGACGACGTTCTTCGCGAGGCCGACCGCCTCGAGGCCGCGGATGACCCACCACGAGATGTCAAACTCCCACCAGCGGTGACCGTGTGCGGCCGAACGCTGATCGGCGTGGTGGTTGTTGTGCCAGCCCTCGCCATGCGCAAGCAGCGATACGATCCAGTTGTTTCGGCTGTTGTCGCTGGTCTCGTAGTTGCGGTAGCCCCAGATGTGGGATGCCGAGTTCACGGCCCAGGTGTGGTGCAGTCCGAAGACCGTGCGGACGAACACGCCCCACACCAGCATGCTGAGCGCCATCCGGCCGGCCTCGATCGCCGTGCCGCCGGTGCACCAGCCGACGATCCCGCCGACCGCCGCGAAGGCCAGTGCGTGCACGACGTAGATCACGAACCAGGTCAGATTCTTCTCGAGCCGGAAATAGAAGGGATCCCGAAACAGGTCACGGACATACCGCTCGAAACAGTAGATGTTTTGGTGGTCGCTGCTGCTCACGTAGAGCCAGCCCATGTGGCCCCAGAAGAAACCGGCCAGCGGGGAATGCGGATCGGGCTGGTGGTCCGATTCCTTGTGGTGCAGGCGGTGGATCGCGACCCAGCGGGCGGGGGAATCCTGGAGCGTGAAGATGCCGAAGATGGCGAGCGTGTGCTCGAGCCATTTGGGACAGGTAAAGCCCTGATGGGTGAGCAGCCGGTGGTAGCCGACGGTGATGCCGAGCACGCCAAACACGAAGTGCGTCACGATCGCCGCGACGAGTCCCGTCCAACTAAAGAGCCAGGGGACAAACGCCAACAGCGACAGGAGGTGGACCAGCGTCAGGGGAATCGCATATTCCCAATAGATCCGCACAGGCTGCACAGCTTCCGGCAGATCGAGTCGCCGCTCGGCCGGTGGCACCACCGCTTGCGGCTGAGCATCCACCGTCGCCGCCACCGGCGTCACCGGCGTCACCATGACGGCCGGCGCCGACGGAACGTCGACAGCAGTATCGAGGCCAATCGCCATGCTGCTTCTTGTCCTTGCGGAGTGCGAGCCACCGTCCCCGGCTCGAATACCAATCCCAAGAGCCTAGCCGCCAGGGAAAGGGATGTCGAAAAAATGTCCGGAGCAGGATCGTCGATCACAGGAACGAACCGCCCGTCTGCCATCGTCGGAGTCGTCGTTTCCTGGCCCAAACCGTGACGAAATCGCTGAATGGTGCGATTATGCGGAGGTTGAGGGCCACCGGCGATGTTGCCCGGGCCGACCACAGACCGCAGAATCCAGAGAACCCTTTGCCTTCAGGAATCGTAGAGACCACGAGGAGAGCATCCAAATGGCGCGCGGAGACCGCATCGAGGTCGAGCACAGGATCGTCGGTTCGACGGTCACCTATTTGCATCATGGCGTCGACGTTGGGGACGGCACCGTCGTGCACGCTCGGCCCGACGACTTTCGCAACCCGTTCGGCGGCGGCCGCGTCGTGCGAACATCCCTTGCGGACTTTGCCGAGGGCCGCCCCTGTCGCGTGGGCCACGAGCCTCCGGCCGCATTCCCGCCAGATGAGATCGCCGAGCGGGCTCTGGCGCACGTGGGCCGTGAAGGCTACGACCTCGTGGTCGACAACTGTGAGCACTTCGCCACGTGGTGCGCCACGGGCCGGCGGGTGAGCCGGCAGATCGATATCGTCATGGCCCGCATGGTGGCTGCGGTCTCTCGCACCACGGCGGCCGTCTCCGCCCGCGTGGCGGCTGGTGCCGCGGAGCGAGTCGCGGTGCGCACGGTGCTCGGTTCGACGGTGCGGGTGGGACTCAGAACGATGGTGCCCGCGGCGCTCGTCGGCGAGGCCGCGGCGCTGGCCGTGGAGTGGCGGGCCCACCAGTCGGGCGCCTCGGCCGACGAGAGCCGGCGGGCGGGTGAGAAGGCAGGCCTTGCAGCCAGTGCCGTCGCCTTCGCGGTGGCCGGCGCCCCGGCCGGTCCGGCGGGCATGCTCGCCGGTGCCGTCGCCGGGGCCACGATGTGGCTCGGCGGATCTGCCGTCGCGTCGGCGGCCTCGGCATTCGGGCAGACTGCCGTCGCGAAGCCGACGGCTCGATGCTGACATCACCTTTCACGGGTCGCATTTCCGATAATCTTCCCCATGAACCTCCCTGCCCGTCACCGTCGCGCGGTCCGAGCAGCCGGCCTCGGCGTGGAACAGCTCGAGGGGCGGCGGATGCTCGCCTTCGGCGTCACGACCTCCACCACGCCGACCGGTCAGCAGACGTACGTGATCGACAACGGCGGCGACCTGAAGGCCGCGATCCTCCGCAGCGGCACCACCAGCAGCACGATCCATCTCGGCGACCTGACCTCGATCAAATACAAGAATCAGGAACTGTTGGCCCCGTACTCGACGACCAGCCGCTACTCGCACTACGAGCAGGGCCTGAGCAGCAACACGATCATCGTGACCGCCACCGGCGGCACCGCCGGCTCACGGTGGATTCTCGTCAGCTGCGACGACACCGCAGCTGGTGGCACTGGCGTCGTGCAGTATTACGCCGTTCGCGAAAACGACACCAATCTCTACCTGTCGTCCTATGTGCCGAACCCGTCGTCGGAAGGCCGGTTTATCGCCTACCTTGAGAGGTCGGTGTTCACGAACCCGGAAGCTCCCAGCGACAACGAGGGCAGCACGGGTGCGATCGAGGGCAGCGACGTGTTCGGCCACGCCGACGGCACGACCTCATCGAAGTTCTACAACGTGGGCGGCCGGCGACAGATCGAGCACATCTCCCACGGCCTCTCGGGCGTCGCAGGCTCCACGCCCGTCGGCGCGTGGATGTTCATGGGCAGCCGCGAACGGTCGTCCGGTGGGCCGTTCTTCAAAGACATCGACTTTCAGGCCAGCAGCGCCGTCGAGATCTACAACTGCATTTTCACCGGCCACACGCAGACGGAGGTGTATCGGGCCGGCCTGCACACCTTCGCCCTCCAGGTCAACGGTGGCCAGGCACCGATCGAGCCGAGTTATGCGTGGATGGAGAATGTGCGGAATCCGACCACGAACGCGCTCCTGATTCAGGGCCTGATTCCGGCGAGCGACCGCGGTGGCGTGGCCGGCGTGGCGACCAACGTCGCAGCGGGCCACGAGATCACCATCGGCCTTTCGAATGCGGAGGCCCAATACTGGGACGTCGCCGACGCGGCCGGAAACTTCACGATCCCCAACGTCCTGCCCGGCGCCTACACGCAGACGCTCTACGACGGCGAGCTCGAGGTCGGCCGCCGCACGGTCACCGTCACCGCGGGGGAGACAACGGCAGCTGGCATCGCGAACACGTTTTACCTCCCCGCCAACCCGATCTTCCGCATCGGGACATTCGACGGCTCACCGGTCGGATTTCTCAATGCTGACCGGATCGAGACCATGCACCCGTCGGACGGTCGCATGAGCAACTGGTCGGCACTGCCGAACTTCGTCGTCGGCACGAACACCGACGCCCAGTTCCCGATGGCCCAGTTCATGGGAGTGAACAACAGCCAGCGATTCACGTTCGCGCTGACGAGCGGGCAGGTGCAAAACCTCACCTTCCGCGTCGGCATCACGCTCGGCTTCGAGGGGGCCCGCCCCAGGATCACGGTCAACGGCGGCCAGAGCTACGCCTGGACGAGCGGCATCCCGGCCGCCAGCCGCGATCTCAACAGCCGCGGTGTCACCCGCGGCACGTGGCGTGGCGACAACCAGCTCTATACCTTCAGCATTCCCTCGACCGCGTTTCGCGCCGGCACCAACACGATCGACATGGGGATGGTCAGCGGCAGCTACGTGAGCGGCCAGACCTGGCTGAGCCCGAATGCGGTGTTCGATGCGATCGACCTCGTGCCGACCGCCTCGGCGAGCCCGCCGACGATTGCCAACGTGGCCCTCTCGCCAGCCGCCTCGACCGTCGAGATCAATGGCTCGAAGGCCTATGCCGCCGTCGCCACCACCTCGGCCGGCGGTACGGTCCCGGTGAACGTCGACTGGTCTGCGACGCTTGGCACGATCAACCCCACCGGCCTCTACACAGCTCCCTCCGCGGCCGGGAGCGGCAGTGTCTCCGCCATCGCGACGATCACGCGAACCCCCGGGTATTCGACCGTCACCGGGAGCTCGACGACGATCACCAACGCCGTCACCGCGACCGGAAGCACCGCTCTCGTCATCCGAAGTGCTGACACGCAACTCCTGGTCAACGAGACCGCCGGCGCGACACTCGCCGACGCCTCTGGCAACGGCAACGACGCCACGCTCACTGGCTCGACGTCGTTCGTTGGCGGCGTCAGCGGCAAGGCGGTGAAACTCAGCGGCGGCTACGCCGCTCTTCCGACGGCCATCGTCGGCACCCTGAGCGACTTCACGATCGCGACGTGGGTGAAGCCCGACGTGATCGCCACATGGCAGCGGATTTTCGACTTCGGCAGCTCCACCTCGTCGTATATGTTCCTGACGACGCGGCCGAGTTCCACCGGTGGCCTGCGGTTTGCCATCACCACGGGGAGCGGTGAGCAGCAGGTCAACACTGCGGCCCCGCTCGCCGTCGGCGTCTGGCAGCACGTGGCGGTGACGCTCCGCGGATCCACTGCCACCATCTATCTCAATGGCGTGGCCGTTGGCTCCAATGCGTCCATGACGCTCCGACCGTCGTCGTTGGGTCAGACGCCGAACAACTTCATCGGCAAGAGCCAGTTTTTCACCGACCCGGTCCTGGCCGCGTCGATCGACGACTTCCGCATCTACTCGCGAGGGCTCTCGTCGGCGGAAGTCCAGGCTTTGGCGAATCCCGATGTCACGCTCACCGTGCCCGCCGGTCAGACGATCACGGACATCCAGCGGTCGGGCATCGGTGCGGTGATCAAGGAGGGGCCTGGAACCCTCGTGCTCGACACAGCCAACACCCATGCAGGGGGCACCGTCGTCAACGCCGGTATGGCGATCGTTCGCAACCGTTCGGCGCTCGGCTCGGGCAGGCTGCAGGTCAAGGCAGCGGCGACCGTGCAACTCGACGTCGGGGGCGGGGATGTTCCCCTGCCGTCGCTCGCGATGGAGCCCGGAGCGCGGATCGATCTCGGCGCGGGACGCGCCACGGTCAGCGGCATGACGGCCGCCGGGGTGCGTTCCCTCCTGGTGTCCGGCCGGGGGAATGGCACCTGGAACGGCGGGAGCGGGTTTGTGACAGGTTTGGGGTCGCAAGAGTCAGGCTTCGGCCTCGGGTATCGCCCGAACGATGACGGTTCGTTCACCATCGGCTACGCGGCGGGGGGCGACACGAATCTCGACAGCACCATCGACATCATCGACATCGGCAACTTCGTCGCGTCGGGCACGTTCAACGCAGCGGCTCCTCCGTCGTGGCTGGCGGGAGACTTCAACTACGACGGGATGGTCGACATCCTCGACGCTGTCGTATTCATGACCAATGGGCTGTTCAACCGGGGCAGCTACCTCGGCTCGGCTGCGATGGTCGCGTCGGCCCTGGATTCGACGCAGACATCCGGCGATGCAGCGGCGGCACCGGTGGCGACACTGACGGCGTCCGATGCGGTGTTTGCGGTGTTGGCGATGTCGGAGTCATCGGCCACGACGGACAGCACCATCGCGAAGAAGCGACTCGTCATGGGCTAGGCGCAGTGGCTGCGTCGCCGGCGGGCTCGCCCGCGAGTTTCCCGCGGATCCGCTCGACGGTGCGGCGGGCGTATTCTTCATCCTTGCCGAACGGAAGCGCCGCGGCCGCGTTCCAGAGCGAACGGCCTGCATCACCAATCTCGTCGATCGCCACCAGGGCCGCGAGCCGGATGTTGGCGTCGGGAGCCCGGGTCTCCGCAGCGAGCGTTGCCAGGGCCTCCTGGGGAGCCGGTGCCGCTGCCTTCAGGAGCCACTGCGCCGCTGCGATTCGCACTGCCGGCTCGGCATCGGCCAGTCGCGGGGCGAGCGCGACGCTCGGATCATTCCCGCCGCGGGCCGCGGCCCAGCCCGTGCCGGCCACCGCCCAGAACCGCACCGCAGGGTCGGGATCCGTCAGCCGGGTGCTGAAGTGCGTGGCCTCGTGCCCGTCAGCCACGGCCCAGGCGATGGCGAGGATGGCGTCGTACCGCGCGGCCGCGCGGGCGATCTCAGGCTCCGCGGTCGGATGGAAGATCGCCCATTCGCTGCCCACGCTGCGGGCCTCCCGGCGAAGAATCGGCTCCGGCAGGATGCCGGTGTCTTTTGTCTGCCGCATCCACTCCCGGACTGACTCGCGAAGACGGACGAGATCGCCGCGATGCGCGGGAGTAGCCGCCAGATCGGCGACTTCCTCGGGATCGGCGACGACGTCGTAGAGTTCTTCCGCCGGCCGGCTTGTGCGGGCAAACCACGCCGCCCCTGGTGGAAGCATGCCCGCCTTCCGCGCGGCCCGCAGTTCTCCGGTGATGGCGACGCCGTCGGCGTAGCCCGGCAGGTCGTCGCCGTCGAGCCACGGCAGGAAGTTGCGGACGTAGCGAAAGCGGGCGTCCCGCGCGGTCCGCCCGCAGCCCGGCGGCGCGTCCATTCGATCGCGGGCACCGATGACACGATTACGGGCGAAGCTCCCCTCACCCAGAAATGGCTGGCCCTCCATACAGTCGGGGACATCGAGGCCTGCGAGCCTCAGAACAGTCGGCCCGAGGTCGAGCAGACTGACGAGGTTCGCCGTCGTGCCCCGGGGTTCAAGGCCGCCGGGGAGCACCGCCTGCGAGCGAAACCGCTCGGGCACGTGAACGACCAGCGGCACGCGAAGGCCATGCTCGGTGAGCGATCGCTTTCCGTGTGGAATGCCCTCGCCGTGATCGCCCCAGAAGAACACGATCGTATCGTCCGTCCGGCCGTCGGCGGCAAGCGCGTCGAGGACTCTGCCGACGTCTGCGTCGAGGACAGCGGCCAGTTCGAGACGCTGGGCGAGGGCTCGGCGAATGCCGGGCGTGTCGGGATAGTAGGGGGGCACGCGGATCTCCATGGCCGCGCGTCGGGCCACGTCAGGCAGGCCGCGCGTGGCCTCGGTCGCCTTGTCACCGAAGAGCATGCTCTCATGGGTGACATGAAGATTGAAGACCGCAAAGAATGGCTGCGTGGGATCAGGCCTGTTTCGCCAATGCGCGTTGCGACCCGACTCATTCCAGCCGGGCGTGAATGAGTCGTCGAGGTTGTAATCGGTCTTTGAGTTGTTGGAGCACCAGTAGCCTGCGTCCCGAAGGCCGGACGGGAAGCCGACGACCTGCGGCGGCGGGGTCGCCTTGCACCGCATCGGCAGGCTGCCGAGCGTGGTTGGCATGATTCCGGTGATGATCGCGCTGCGTGAGGGAGCACAGACGGGCGCCGCCGCAAGCGCCGCATCGAACCGCAGGCCGTCCGCGGCGAGCTGATCGAGCCGCGGCGTATGGGCAGCGCCGCCGTAACAGGCCAGCGTGCCGGCGGACAGATCCTCCGCGGAGATCCAGAGGATGTTCGGGCGATCGGCCGCGGTCGCCCATGAGCTCCAGGCCACCGCCACGACGGCCAGCCATGAGGCCATGATCCAGCGGCTGTCGTCGCTCGCCACGCACGAGCCGCTCGGCATAGCCATGATCCGCTCCCATCAGTCGTAGTCGGAAAGCGCCCCGGGATTCCACGATACCCGCAGGGCATTGAGCACCGCCACCACGTCGATTGCCTCCTGCAAGAGCGCGCCCGCTGCCGGGGGCAGCAGTCCGGCCGCGGCGAAGCCCATTCCGATCAGGCTCGCCGCCATGCCGCCGACGGCGCTCTGCAGTGCGATCGACCGCAGTCGCTGGCCGATGTGAAACAGCTCATCGACCCGCTCGAGCGACGAATCCATGATGACCGCACCGGCCGCCTCGCTGGTCACGTCACTGGCCGTGCCCATCGCGATACCCACCGTCGCGGCAGCAAGCGCGGGTGCGTCGTTGATGCCGTCGCCCACGAACA
The DNA here is from genome assembly GCA_051006595.1 of Pirellulales bacterium. Taxonomy (GTDB): domain Bacteria; phylum Planctomycetota; class Planctomycetia; order Pirellulales; family UBA1268; genus QWPN01. The sequence continues at coordinate 1,750 of JBPCTA010000082.1, read as the reverse complement.
CGACCGGCGCCTGATTGACCGCCTCCTCGACAAGCCGCAGCTTGCCCTCCGGCTGAATGCCGGCATGCACTTCCTCGATGCCGACGGTATCGGCGAGCCACCTGACTTCGCTCTCTCGATCGCCCGAGACGAGCATCACGCGGTCGAGCCGGTGGGCCGGACCGAGATGGCTGACAAACGACCGGCCGTCGGCGCGGGGAGAGTCGCGGAAGCGCAGGAGCGCCGCCGTGGTGCCATCCACCACGACCACACATTCGAGGCCGCCGGCGGCCGGGGGCAGTGCGGTAGCACCCGCCGGATCGACGGCGAGGAGCTTCTGACGGCTGGTGATCGCGACGTCGTGGGTGGCATCGACGCCGTTGAGTCGCTTGATGCGGCCCGTGAGCCCCTGTCCGGGTTTCTCGGCGACGGCCTCGACCTCGAGCAGCCGCAGGCCCCGCTCGGCGGCAGCCTCCGTGACGGCCGCTGCGAGTGGATGCTTCGAATACGACTCGAGGCTCGCGGCCAGGGCGAGGGAGTCGTTCTCGGAGAGGCCCGCGATCGTCAGCACCTCGGTGAGCTGCGGCGTGCCGTACGTGAGCGTGCCCGTTTTGTCAAAGATCGCGATGCGGCAGGTGTCGAGCTGCTCGAGAATGGCGGGGTCGCGGATCACGATGCCGCGCTTTGCCGCCAGCGACACGGCGCCGATGATCGCCACCGGAATCGCGATCAAGAGCGGGCAGGGCGTGGCCACGACGAGCACCGCCAGAAAGCGGGTGGCGGAGCCGCTGAAGTACCAGGCGGCGGCGGCGATGGCGACGGCCAGTGGTGTATAGAAGGCGCCGAGCGCGTCGGCCAGTCGTCGCAGCCGGGGCCGCCGCTCTTCGCTTGTCCGCAGCACCTCCATGATCTTGGTATATCGGCTGTCGCCCACCACCTTGTCGGTGCGAATCTCGAGCGCCGACTCGCCGTTGATGGCCCCGGAGAGCACGGCCGAACCCGGGGCCTTGGCCATCCGGTAGGGCTCGCCGGTGAGATAACTCTCGTCCATCGCGCCCCGGCCCGCAGCGACCGAGCCGTCGACGGGGCAGATCTCGTGGGGCAAGACGACGATCACATCGCCGACGGCGACCGCGGCGAGTGGCACATCGGTGATCCCCGCGGCGGTCTTCTTGTGGGCGAGCGACGGCATTCGGCGGGCCAGCGCGTTGAGCACGTCGCCGGCCCGGCTCACGGCGCGGGATTCGAGCGCCTCGCCACCGGAGAGCATGAGCACGACGAGCACGCCGGCGAGATATTCACCGAGCAGCACACTGGTGATGATCGAGATTCCGGCGAGCAGGTCGGAGCCAAACGTGCCTGCGAAGAGCTTGGTGAGCAGGCCCCAGACGAGTGGCATGCCGCCGAGGATGAGCATCACGACCAGCGGCAGGTCGGCGAGCGTGAGGCCGCGGCCTGGGAAGAACTGGCCGAGATCGAGGGGGCCGAGCGGAACTGGCCGCCCGCCGATGCCCGCCCACGAGATGGCGGCCCAGATGGCGAGAGCGAGGACCGCTCCCACGGCGATCGTCTCGTTGAGCGGAAATGCCGCTCGCGGTGCGGCGGTATGCGGTGAGGTCTGGGACATCGGCACGGCCCTCAACTGTGCATGCGGGCGAAGGAGTCGCCACGATCGATGATCGCGGCCTCGTCGGCGGCGAGTTCGTGGAGCCGGGAACGGACTGTCTCCTCGGGCAGGAAGTCGCAGGCCAGCCGGACGTAGGTGCTGTGG
>JBPCTA010000081.1:0-6240 GCA_051006595.1 Pirellulales bacterium | reverse complement strand
GCCGCGACCCGTCGATGTATGTCCAAAACGCCTGCGTGACCGATCCCACGCTCGCCCCTCCCGGAATGAGCACGCTCTACCTGCTGATCCCGGTCACCCATCGGCATCCCAACGTGGACTGGCGGCGGGAGGCAGCCGGCTACCGCGAGGTGGCCCTCGACCAGATGGAGCGGATCGGGATCCGCGGCGTGCGTGACCGCATCCGCTATGAAAAGATGCTCACGCCAGACGACTGGCAGGACGACTACGAGATCTATCGGGGGGCCACGTTCAACCTCGCCCACGACCTCGGCCAGATGCTCCACAGGCGGCCGCACAACCGCTTCGAGGACGTCGAGGGCATGTATCTCGTGGGCGGCGGCACGCACCCGGGCAGCGGCCTGCCGGTGATCTATTCGTCGGCTCGAATCACGTCCGACCTGCTGCTTGGCGACCTGGGGCTCGACGGCTCAGCCACGCGGCCGCGGTCATCGCAGGGGGCCGCCCGCGGGGGCAAGAAGAAGGCGGCGACCGTCTGAAGGCGGTCGCAGCAACGAATCACGCGGTAGTGAGAAAAGGCCAGGATTCATGATCACGCACTCGCAGGCGACCGGCCCGGGCAACGACCGAGTGGTGGTCATTGGCGGCGGTCTTGGCGGCCTGGCCGCCGCCTGCACGCTGGCGGCCCGTGGCTACGCGGTCACGCTCTGCGAGAAAAACTCCTGGGTCGGCGGCAAGGCGGCCGTGCTCTCCGAGGGCGGCTTCCGGTTCGACATGGGGCCGACGATCCTCACGATCCCCCGGGTGCTCAAGCGGATCTACGCCGAAGCGGGCCGCGACATGGAGGACTCCCTCGACCTCGTGCCGCTCGACCCGCAGTGGCGGAGCTTCTTCGACGATGGCACCACGCTCGATCTCGTCGCCGACGTCGCCAAGATGCGGGCGATGCTCGACGCCTACGCGCCCGGCTCGGGGTCGGGCGACGGCTACGGCCGGTTCATGGATCTCTCCCAGCGGCTGCATCGCATCTCCGACGAGTTCTTCTTCTGGCGGAGCGTCGGCGGGATGAAGGACATGGTCAACGTCCGCAAGAGCCTGTCGGTCTCGTTTCTCAAGGAGCTGATGGGGATGCGGCCGGGCCACAGCGTTGCCGGCACGGTGCGGTCGTTCGTACCCGACGAGCGGGCCGCCCAGATGCTCGACCACTTCACCCAATACGTGGGCAGTGCGCCCGACGCGTCGCCGGCGGTGCTCTGCGGCATCGCCCATATGCAGTCGAACGACGGCGTCTGGTATCCGCGGGGCGGGACCGGCGCCGTGCCACGGGCCTTGGCGAGCCTGGCCGTGGACCTCGGCGTCGAGATTCGCACCAATACAGCGATCAAGCGCATCATCGTGGATGGCGGCCGCGTTCGCGGTGTCGAGACGGCGAGCGGCGAGACCATCGCCGCCGGGGCGGTCGTCAGCAACTCCGACAGCGTGCGGACCCACCGGGAACTCGTCGACGGGCAGCCGCAGCGGAAGTTTCTCAGTCGCCGCAAGTACGAGCCGGCCTGCTCAGGGGTGGTGCTCTATCTGGGGCTCGACAAGCGGTACGAGCAGCTGATCCATCACAACTTCGTGTTCTCGCAGGATGCGCACGAGGAGTTCGAGATGATCTACCGCCGCGGCGAGCCGGCTCCCGATCCGACCTGCTATGTCTGTGCGCCGGCCGTGACGGAACCGGAGGTGGCGATCCCCGGCGGGGAGGCGCTCTACGTGCTCGTTCACACGCCCTACCTGCGTCCGCACCACGACTGGAAGAAGATGTTTCCGGAGTATCGCAACACGATCATCCGCAAACTCGAGCGGACGGCGGGCCTGAAGGATCTCGAGAAGCACATCGTCTTCGAGCGGGCGCTCACGCCGCAGGACATCAACGACCGCTATCACGTGCTCGACGGCGCGATCTACGGGCTGGCCAGCCACGGCAAGTATCTCGGTGCCTTCAAGCCGGCCAACCGGTCGCCCGACATCGAGGGGCTGTATCTGGCCGGCGGCTCGGCCCATCCCGGGCCTGGCATGCCGATGGTGATGATGTCGGGCTGGATCGCGGCCGACTGCGTTGACCAGGACAAGCTCGTACGGCAGACAGGCCCTGCGACCCCGGCCGCGGCGGCCGGCGTGTAGCCTGCGAGGCGGTTTGCCCGCGGCCTTACGGCCGGTCGGCTTTCACGAAGGATGGCGTTCGCACAAGCCCAACGCCGTGAGCGTCCCGAACTGGCGTTCGTACAAGCCCAACGCCGTGAGGCGTGGGGTGAGTCTCGAATGGGGCCGGCGTGAAGTACCATGCTCCCCATGGCCATCGACGCTCGAGAGCCCGACGCCGGAAAGAAAGAGGACGAACTCCCGCCGTTCTCGCATCGGCTGAACGGCTGGTTCATGTGGTACGTGCGAAAATACCTCGCCCGCAACTTCCACGCCGTCCGGCTCTTGAAGGGCGAGGCCGCCGCCGATCGGCCGGTGATCGCGGGTGAGCCCGTGATCTTCTATTCGAACCATCCTGGATGGTGGGACCCGCTCACCTTCCTGTTCGTCGGCGCGGTCCTCTTTCCCGACCGAATGGTCTACGGGCCGATCGACGCGGCGGCGCTCGGCAAATACAAGTTTATGGAACGGATCGGCTTCATCGGGATCGATCCCCAGGCGTGGCGGGGGGCCGCGCGGTTTCTGCGGATGCTCCGCGCGGCGGGCAAGCGGACCGACGTGATCTTCTGGATCACGGCGCAGGGCGAGTTTACCGATCCTCGGGAGCGGCCGGTGCAGCTGCGGTCGGGCGTGGGCCACGGCGTGGCCTCGGCGACGCGGGGCGTGGTCGTGCCGCTCGCCGTCGAGTATCCGTTTTGGAATGAGCGGCTGCCCGAGGCGGTCGTGGCCTTCGGGCCGGCCCTGCGGATCGCCGACGCCGTTGGACGATCGCCCGACGAGTGGACCGCGATCCTGGCCCGTGAACTCGAAGCGGCCCAGGATCGACTGGCCGTGGGAGCGATGAGCCGGGATCCCGCCCGGTTTACGACCTTGCTCTCCGGCCGCGTCGGTGTGGGGTTTGTCTATGACACCTTCCGCCGCCTGAAGGCCTGGATCCGGGGCGAACGGTTCGACGTGTCGCATGACGACCGTGGCACGGGAGCGGTCGCATGAGCCCGGGATGGATCGGGCTCCTCGCGATCGCGGGCCTCGTGCTGGCGGCCCTGCCCGCGGCGTTGACGGTCGCCAACCTCCGCCTCTTTCAGCCGGCTCCGCGGCTGCCCGCGACCGGGCCAGCTCCGCAGGTGTCGGTGTTGGTGCCGGCACGCAACGAGGCGACGGCCATCGGCAGGCTCTGCCGCGACGTGCTGGCAAGCGAGGGCGTCGATCTCGAACTCGTGATTCTCGATGACGGCAGCGACGACGCGACCGCCGAGATCGTGCAGACGATCGCGGCGCACGATGCCCGCCTTCGGCTTGTCTCCGGAAGGCCGCTGCCTTCCGGCTGGTGCGGCAAACAGCATGCCTGCTGGCAACTCGCCCAGGCCGCGCGGCACGACACGTGGGTCTTCCTCGACGTGGATGTTTCGCCCAGGCCCAACGCGGTCGCGCGGGCCGTGGCATTTCTGGAGGCGTCGGGGGCGTCACTCGCGAGCGGATTTCCGCGGCAGGCCACGACGTCGTTTCTCGACTGGCTGCTCCTGCCGCTCATCCACTTCATCCTGCTCGGCTTTCTGCCGCTCGCCCGCAGCCGCCAGGACAATGCCCCGGGCATGGCGGCCGGCTGCGGACAGCTCTTCATCACGCGGCGGAGCGACTACAAAAGGGCAGGGGGCCACGAGGCGATCCGGGCTTCGCTCCACGACGGCGTGAAACTCCCGCGAGCGTATCGCCGGGCCGGCCTTCGCACCGACATCTTTGATGCGACCGACATCGCTTCGTGCAGCATGTATGAGCGTGATGCGGACGTCTGGCGGGGGCTCTCCAAGAACGCCACCGAGGGCATCGGCAGCCCGGCGACGATCGTGCCGTTCACGATCCTGCTCGCCGGCGGCCAGATCCTGCCCGTCGCGCTCGCGATTTGGGGGCTCGCGACCGGCTGGCAGGGATGGCCTCGCTGGACGATTCCTGTGGCAGGCGTGGCGGCAGTGCTGGCCTTTGTGCCCCGGCTGCTCGACGCCGTGCGATTTCGGCAGAGCCTGGCGAGCGGTCTGGTGCATCCGCTCGGCGTGGCGCTGTTTCTCGTGATCCAGTGGATCGCGCTGGTTCGGAAGCTGATGGGCTTGAAGACGAGCTGGCGCGGCCGACCTCTGGCTCCGCAGTAGGCCGCCAGTCCTACGACCGTGCCGCGACTTTCCGGGCTCGGGTGACCCGCGCGATCGCCTCGTCGACCGTGTCGGCGACCGCGGTCAGGTGGCCCATCTTGCGGCCCGGCCGCGGCTCCTGCTTGCCGTAGAGATGCAGGCTCACACCGGGCACGGCAAGGGCCGCGGCCCAGTCGGGCTCGACGAACTCGCCCGTGGCGGCGTCTCGCCAGCAGTCGCCGAGGAGATTGGCCATCGCGGCAGGCGACCGCTGCCGCGTCGAGCCGAGTGGCAGGCCACAGATCGCACGCACCTGCTGCTCGAACTGCGAGGTGTCGCAGGCCTCGATGGTGAGGTGTCCGGAGTTGTGCGTTCGTGGGGCGATCTCGTTGACGAGCACGCGGCCGTCGCGGGTCACGAAGAACTCGACGCAGGCCACGCCGATCACGTCGAGCGCCACCAGGATCCGCGACGTGATCGCGGTGGCTTCGGCCAGCACCGGTTCGGGAAGGCCGGCGGGCACACTCGACACATCGAGGATGTGGTGGGCATGGGCATTCCGCGACGGGGCAAAGGCCGCGATCGTGCCGTCAACGCCGCGGGCCGCCACCACGGAGATCTCGCAGTCGAAGTCGATCCATGCCTCCAGCACCAGTTCCGGCGGGCCGTTCGCAGCTCCCGCGAGCCGCTCCCAGGCGGCATCGATGTCGGCGGTCGCGGTGATCCGGCACTGCCCCTTGCCGTCGTAGCCGAAGGCGGCCGTTTTGAGCACGGCGGGCAGGCCGAGGGCGGCCGCCGCGGCGCGGAGTTCGTCTCGCGAGCGGACGAGGCGGTACGGCACGCAGGCGAAGCCATTCGCCGTCAGAAACGCCTTTTCGCGGCCGCGGTCCTGCGTCGTGAAGAGCACCTCGGGACAGGGCCTCACAGGCACCGCCGCGGCGAGGGCCCGGCCGGTGGCGACCGGGATGTTTTCAAACTCGAACGTCACCACGTCGAGCCCCGCCGCCACCCTGGCGAGCAGCGCCGTGTCGGTGTAGTCGCCGACATGCAGCCGATCGCAGTGGCGGGCCGCAGGGCAGTCGGCGACGTCGGAGATCGCCTCGACGCGGTAGCCCATGCGGCTCGCGGCCATGGCGAACATGCTGCCGAGCTGGCCTCCACCGAGAATGCCGAGCGTGCGTCCGGGCAGGATCCGGCTCGAGTCAGGAGCGGTCACGCATCACCGCTCCGAAGGCCGTTCAGACCAGGCGGCTGCATCGCCGGTGAGATCCTCGTGCAGCACCCGCGAGGTCTGCTCGGCGCGGTAGGCGAGGAGTTTGTCGCGGAGGGGGGCGTCGTCGAGCGCGCGGATGGCGATCGCGAGGAGCGCCGCGTTGGCCGCGCCCGCGGGGCCGATGGCGAGGGTGCCCACCGGCACGCCGGCCGGCATCTGCACGATCGAGAGCAGCGAATCGACGCCGCGGAGCATCGACGACTCCACGGGCACTCCCAGGACGGGCAGGTGGGTCTGGGCGGCGAGCATGCCCGGCAGGTGCGCCGCACCGCCGGCGCCGGCGATGATCACCTTGAGGCCGCGATCCGCCGCCGAGCAGGCCTAGTCGGCGAGTCGTGCCGGGGTGCGATGGGCCGACACGATGTCGCAGGAGTGGGGCACGCCGAACTGCTCGAGGACCGTGGCGGCCCGCTGCAGGGTCGGCCAGTCGGAGCGGCTGCCCATCGCGATGCCGACGACCGGGGAAACGGAAGAAGCCACGGGCATGAATCCTCGCGATGAACCGGCCGCGGCGGCCAGCGATGCCGCGGCGTGATCGAGTGGCCATCTTGCTCTCGTCGATCCGGCGTTGCAAGGTAGTGGCGATGGCTCGCCCGCTTCCCGACATCCTCCGCATCGACTGGCCCGCCGCCGCGGCCGATCCGCCGTCGTCCACGGAGGGAGCGCTCGGCCGCGCGG
>JBPCTA010000080.1:0-9476 GCA_051006595.1 Pirellulales bacterium | reverse complement strand
ATCATGACGACCGGTGGCACGCGTTTCTGGGCGGCGAGTTCTGGCCAATCCACGGCGAGGATCCGTGGTCGGTACCGGGTGGATTCCTCGATCAGGAGGATCGCCGCCGCCTGCGGGATCTGCTGCGAAAGGCCGCGCCTGAGAAGGAGTGGGGCTGACTGCGGTCAGGGGCGCCGCAGGTGGCAAGCCCGCGGCCACGTAAGCCAACCCCGAAGGAGCCCTATTCGTTGACGTAGGTCTCGAGGAACCGGGCGAGCTTGTGGAAATCGCAGCCGCGTTCCACGTACCGCACGACCGTCACGAGGGTGTTGGGATCGACCAACTCCTCGAACGGCACGTAGTTGAGGTCGAGCTGCCCCGACACGCTCACCATCACGCCGTTGAGCCCCCGCTCGGCCAGCGCCCGGTAGCCGCCCACGCCGAGTTGGCTGCCGAGCATCACGTCGAAGGCGTGGGGCTTGGCGCAGCGGGCCTCGTAGCCGAGCTGCAGGCCCACCACCTTCCGCGACCGGCCTGTCTGCTTCTTGAACTCGTCGCTCACGAGCTTCGCGAACATCTTGCCGAGCTGGACGTGCGAGATCGAGATGTGGCCGTGCTCGTCGCGGGGAATCCCCTCGAGAGACTTGGCGGGCAGATATTCGGCGAGGCCCTCCGCCATCACGATCACGCCGTATTGCTTCCCCTCCTGCTCCTCGCGGACCCGCATCGTCTTCACGATCCGGCCGATGACCGCGTCGATGTTCATCACCGGCTTGAGCCGCGTCTCGCCGTTTGGCCCCGTCACCGTTTCCTCGCCACGGAACTTGCCATGGATATCCTCCACGCTGATCACGAGGCTCGCCTCGCCGGCGATGGCGGCCCCGTAGGAGAGCCATCCGGCGCTGCGGCCCATCGTCTCGCAGAGGAAATAGCCGCGGCTCGCCTCCGCGTCGTAGAGCAGGTTGCGGATCTCGCTGCCGAGGGTGTCGACGGCGGTAAAATAGCCAAACGTGAAATCAATCCCCATGTAGTCGTTGTCAATCGTCTTCGGCAGGTGCACGACCGGGATTCGCTTGGCATCGGCCGGAAGGCGATCCTGATAGAGCTTGAACTTGTTGGCGGTCTTGAGGGTGTCGTCGCCGCCGATCGAGATCAGGGCCTCCACTCCGAGCGACCGCAGGCCTTCGTAGACGTTCGTGAGCGGCTGCACCCGCTCGGCGTCGTCGAAGTGGCTCGGGTGCGAGACATGCTTGCCCGGATTCGTGCGGGCCGTGCCGATCATGATGCCCTGGCCGCTCCGCGTGCGCTTGAGAAACTCGGGGGAGATCTTGATGTAGTCGTGGCCCTCGACGAGCGGCTTGGCCGGCGAGAACTCGGCGAGCGACGAGTAGCCGTGCTTCATGCCGATCACCTCGGTGCCTTCCCGCATGAACGACGTGGCTGCTGTCGAGATCACGGCGTTGGCACCCGGAGCGGGGCCTCCGGCGAAGAGGATCGCGACGCGACGGAAGTGGTGGGTGGCGCGGTCGGGGCGGGCGAGGGACTCGGACATGAGGGCTCCTGGGTGGTTGTCAGCCGGCGAGCATGCGTTCGACGAAGGTGGTGTCCACCTGAGCTTCGTGGAAGGCGGTATTGGAAAGAACCTTCAGATGGAGCGGCACGGTGGTCTTGATGCCCTCGACGCGGAGCTCCTTGAGGGCCCGGATCATCGTGTCGATCGCATCCTTGCGGGTGGGCTGGTGGACGATCAGTTTGCCGACGAGCGAATCGTAGTGCGGCGGCACGACGTAGCCGGTCGTGGCATGCGAATCCCAGCGCACACCAAAGCCGCCCGGCGCGATGATCCGCTCGATTCGGCCCGGGCAGGGGCGGAAGTTGGCGTCGGGATCCTCGGCGTTAATGCGACACTCGATGGCATGGCCGCGGGGCTTGATGTCGGCCTGTTGAAGATCGAGTTTCTCGCCGGCGGCCACGCGGATCTGCGCCTTCAAAAGATCGATGCCGGTCACCATCTCGCTCACCGGGTGCTCCACCTGGATCCGGGCGTTGACCTCGATGAAGTAGAAGTTGTCCTGCTGATCGACGATGAACTCGACCGTGCCGGCGGAGTAATAGCCCGCCGTCTTGGCGAGCCGCACGGCGGCGTCGGCCATCTTCTGCCGAATGGCCTGCGGAAGCCGGGGCGAGGGGCTCTCCTCGATCAGTTTCTGGTGCCGCCGCTGCGTGGAGCAGTCGCGTTCCCAGAGGTGGAAGATATTGCCGTGCTGGTCGCCGAGAATCTGGATTTCGACGTGCCGCGGCCGTTCGATGTATTTCTCGATGTAGATGCCGGCATTGCCGAAGGCGGCCTGGGCCTCGGCCGATGCCTGCTGCCAGGCGCTTGCCAGCGAGAGGTCGTTGGCTGCGACCCGCATGCCTTTGCCGCCGCCGCCGGCCGTGGCCTTGAGCAGCACCGGGAAACCGATCTCCTTCGCGACCCTCACCGCCTCCTGTTCGTTGGCGATGATGCCGTCACTGCCTGGAACCGTGGGCACGCCCGCCTCACGGGCAAGGGCCCGGGCGGAGTTTTTATCGCCCACGCGTTCCATCGCTTCGGGCGTGGGGCCGATGAAGCCGATGTCGCACGAGCGGCAGACCTCCGCGAAGTGGGAGTTCTCCGAGAGAAAGCCGTAGCCGGGATGGATCGCCTGCACGTTGCCGATCTCGGCCGCGCTGATTACCCGGTCGATCCGCAGATAGCTCTCCGATGCCTTCGCCGGTCCGACGCAGATCGCCTCGTCGGCGAGTTCGAGGTAGGGAGCGCCACGGTCGCCCTCGCTGAAGATCGCCACCGTCTCGATGCCCAGTTCCCGGCAGGCGCGGATCACCCGCAGTGCGATCTCGCCGCGATTCGCAATCAGAATCCGTTTGAACATGAAGTCTCCCGCGTTGCCGCGCTCGTCAGGCCCTCAAACCGTGCTCAGGCATCAGCCCTCCGGATCGACCTTGATGAGGGGCTGGCCAAACTCCACCGCGGCCCCGTTCTCGACGAGGATCGCGACCACCTGGCCGGAGACGCCCGCCGGAATCTCGTTGAAGACCTTCATTGCTTCGACGATGCAGCAGGTCTTGTCGGGTCCGATCCGGTCGCCCACCTTCACGAACACCGCGGCGTCGGGGCCGCTGGCCCGGTAGAACGTGCCCACCATCGGGCTCTTGATCACCAGCATGCGGGCGTCGGCGGCCGATTCTTTTGCGGCCGGCTCGGCTGCGGCGGCTGCCGGTCGGGCCATGGGGGCCGGGGCCGAATAGGCGACGACTTCGCCGCCGCGGCGGATCCGCACCCGGTTGTCGGCCTGCTTCAGGTCGAGTTCGGAAAGATCGTGCTCCTTCATGAGCTCGATCAGCCGGCGCACCTTTTTGACGTCGAAGATGTCGCTCGGGTTGGGGGCGGCTGACATGGGAAAGGTGGTCTCCTGTTGGGCCGTCCCGGGGGGGCGGCTGCACGCGGCGTCCGGTTCGGCGACAGGGAAGCCCGCAGGCCACCTGAAACCGAGGGATTTTGCGGCGAGGGTATCCCTTGCGCGATCCCGGAGTCAAGGTAATCGCCGGTGGTGCGACACCCCGGCCTCGCAGGCCGCTGAAACGAGGCCGCTACCACGAGGCTTCCGATTTCGTCACACTCGCGGAAGACGCTTCTTCAGGCAGGCGGCCGATCCCGCCGCGTGTCGGTTCTCTGGGCCATTTCCATGCTGCCAACGCCTCCGGCCGATCTCCCGCGGCTGCCTCCGCGGCGGCGTGACTCGAGCAAGCGGGACTACGGCCGCGTGGTCGTCGTGGGGGGATGCTCCGGGATGGCGGGCGCGCCGGCTCTCGCAGCCATGGCCGCACTCCGCAGCGGTGCGGGCCTCGTCGAACTCGTCGTGCCGGCGCCGGTCGCGGCGATCGCCGCCGGGTTCGACCCCTGCGTCATGACCCATGCCCTGCCAGCCGGAACAGACGGCACCTTCGCTCCGGGGGCGTTCGACGCACTCGTGCCGCGTCTCTCCGCGGCGGATGCCATCGCCGTGGGCCCCGGGATCGGCCGGTCTGCCGCCGTCAGCGAACTCGTGCGGGCCCTCTGGAGCGAGGCCGTGGTGCCGGCGGTCTTCGACGCCGATGCGCTCTGGTCGCTGGCCACGTCTCCCGATCGGCTGGCAGCCCATGCGGGGCCGCGGGTGCTGACGCCGCACGCCGGAGAGATGCTCCGGCTCCTCGGGCACGATCCGGCGGGGGGCAACGCCGACGCCCGCACGTTCCTCGAGCGGTCAGCTGTCGAGATGGCCGACGCGATCAATGCCATCATCGTGCTGAAAGGGCCTGCCACGCTCGTGACCGGGGCGGCCTTCGAGATCCACAACCAGACGGGCAATCCCGGCATGGCGACGGCGGGCACCGGCGATGTGCTGACGGGCGTGACGGTGGCGCTCGTGGCGCAGGGCATGTCGCCCCCGGACGCCGCGAGGCTGGCGGTCTGGGTGCATGGCTGTGCCGGCGATGCGGCGGCCGCAGACCTCGGGCAGGTGTCGATGACGGCCCGCGATCTCCTCGATCGCCTGCACGTCGGGTTTGCCGCGGCGTCAGTGGCGTGACGTTGCGGCCAGCTGGGCGATCCGGGTGACGTCGGCCACACCATCGTCCCGTGCGATCCAGAGCCGCGACGTGGCGGTGACCGCGACGCGATGACCGCCGGTGAAGGAGCCGAAGGCCGGCAGCACGAGCAGATCGTTCTCCGCCACGAAGCAGCGGCCGGCGATTCGGTCGCCGCCGGGCGACGTGATCGAGATCGTGGGATGGAGGTGGCCCGCCACGGTGAAACAGCTGCGATCCGGTTCGGGAAGACCGGTCGAGGGCTCGTGTACGAAGTGAAACGGCGGTTCGTCGTGCGATCGCATGCAGGAGTCGATGCCGAGGGACGCCGGAATCGTGCCGATCGCGCGGTCGTGGTTCCCGGCGATGAGGATCACGTCGGTGCGTGGAATCCGCGCCCGCGTGGCCGCGAACTCAGCGAAGACCTCCGCGGTGCAGCCGCTTCGGGCATGAAACAGGTCGCCAAGCACGATCAGCCGCCGGGCCGCCGTTCCGCGGACCAGCCGCTCGAGCCGGGCAAGGTCGCTCTGCGCGGAGCCCTCGGGCACGGGGATGCCGGCACTGCGGAAGGTGGCCGCCTTGCCGAGATGCAGGTCCGACACCAGCAGCGTTGCGGTCGCCGGCAGGAAGGCGGCTCGCCCGGGCAGCAGGAGGATGTCGGCCGCATGTCCGGCGAACGGCGGCGATGGAGCGATGTCGATGAGCAAGAGCGGCCTCGCCCGTTTCTTACACCATTGACAGGAATCCGGCGAGCCGTCGCACGAGTTCAAGGCGAGTCAAGGATGAGCGCGGGGGCCGGAGGGGTCCGTCCGCGGCCTCACGGCCGGTCGGCTGGCACACGCATGGCGGCGGTTGCTTCCTGCTCCAGTTCCCGCGCCATGTCGGTGATCCGCGTGAGCCAGTCTTTCGTGGTCAGCCGCGACTGGACGAACTCCGCCCAGATCGGGAACGCCAGCGGCGAGATGCGGGGCGTGTCCACGATCCGAATCTCTTTGGCGGCGACCGCATCGAGCGCGTCGTGCAGTCGGCGAAACTCGAACTGCTGCTCCAGCACCTCGCGGCGTGCCTGCGCGAGGAGCATGTTGCCGGCGTCGTGTTCCGCGAGCACGTCGAAGATCAGGCCGGCCGAGGCCTGCGTCTGCCGATCGCTCTGCTGCGACCCCGACACGAGCCCCGCCACCCGCGCGATCTCGCGGAAGTGGCGGCGGGCCATCTCCGTGGAGTTGAGGCAGGCGAGCAGGTCTTCGAGAAGATTGGCAGGTGACAGCAGCCGCCGCCAGGAGCGGTCGTCGGCGATCATCGCGTCGCGGCCCGCGAGCTCGAAGCCCCAGTCGTTGCAGGCGAGCGTGAGCGTGGCGGGCTTCGCGCGGGCGATCCGCCAGGCGACGAGCGACGCGAGCCCCTCGTGAACGAGCCGGCCCTCGAACGGAAACACGAAGAGTTGGTGGCCATCACGGCCTTCCCAGCGTTCCACGAGGAGCGTGTCGCGGTCGGGAAGCCGGCTCCATCGCGACTGGATCTCGAGCAGCGGCAAGACCGCATGCACCTCGCGGGGCATCGTCTTCGCCCGGCCGGGCCGCGTGGCATCGCCCACGAGGTCGAGCACGGCCGAGGAGAGCAGGGTGGAGAGGGGCATGCGGCCGCCGTTCCATCGCGGCACCTGCAGCGCCGTCGTCACGCGGCTCCGCTTGACCCACGCAGTGAGGCCGTCGAATCGGAAGAGCACGAGCGGCCGGCCCGCGAACAGGAACCGGTCGCCCTCGTTGAGCCGCGAGATGAACGACTCCTCGACCGTACCCAGCCGGCCGCCGCGGAGCCACTTGACCTCCACCGTCGCGTCGCCGGCGATCGTGCCGATGCTCATGCGGTGCCGACGGGCGAGCGCCTTGCTGGCGACATACCAGCGGCCGAACCGCTCGATGATCTTCGCGGAGTTGGGATACGCAGCGAGGGCCGGGCCGCCGCGGGCTGCGAAGTCGAGCGCCCAGTGCCACGAGGCGTCGTCGAGCCCGGCGAAGGCCCGCGTGCGGCGGACCTCGGCGAGCAGTTCCTCCGCGCGGAAGCCGCCGCTGCAGGCGACGGTGACGATGTGCTGGGCGAGGCAGTCGAGGGCGTTGACGAGCGGGCGGCGGGCCTCGACCACGCCATCCGCCACGGCCGACCGGGCGGCGGCGCACTCGATCAGCTCCAGCGCGTGCGTCGGCACGCAGACCAGCCGGCCCAGTGCCCCCGGCGCGTGACCGCTGCGGCCGGCCCGCTGGAGAAGCCGCGCGATTCCCTTCGGGCTGCCGATCTGCAACACCTGCTCGACCGGTCCGAAGTCAACGCCCAGATCAAGGCTCGACGTGGCCACGACGCACTTCATCTTCCCGCGACGGAGCCCCTCTTCGGCCTTGGCTCGTAGGTCGCGGTCAACGGAGCCGTGGTGGAGAGCGAGCGCCTTCTTCCAGTCGGGCCGCGCCGCGGCGATCGCGTCGTGCCACCGCTCGGCCTGCGAGCGGGTGTTGGTGAAGACGAGCGTCGTCGAGGCCCGGTCGATCGCCGCCACCACCTGCGGCAGGAGCCGCATGCCCATGTGGCCCGCCCAGGGAAACCGCTCCATCGGCTCCGGGATCAGCGTTTCGATTTCGAGCCGCCGCGGGATGACGGCCGACACGAGCTTCGCGTCGGCTGCGCGGGATGGCCCCACGAGGGCGGCGAGGGCGTCGTCGAGATTCGCGAGCGTGGCCGAGAGGCCCCAGGTGACGAGACCGGGCCGGAGCGATCGCAGACGTTCGAGGGCGAGCTCGGTCTGCACGCCCCGTTTCGTGGAGAGGAGTTCGTGCCATTCATCGACGATCACGGTGTCGAGACCGGCAAAGACCTCGTGGGCGTCGTCGAGCGAGAGCAGGATCGAGAGTGACTCGGGCGTGGTCACGAGCCCCGTGGGCCAGTTCTCGCGGAGCCGGCGGCGGTCGGCCGCCGAGGTGTCGCCGGTGCGAACACCCACCGACCCGTCGGGGGCGACGGGCTGCGGTCGGGCGAGCGGCTCCTCGAGCGCCCGCACGGTGTCGGCGGCGAGGGCCCGCAGGGGCGTGATCCAGACGGCGCGGAGGCCAGACGGCGGCATTCCTTCTGAGGCATCGACCGCCTGCGACCGGGCGATCGCCCCGAGCCAGGCCGCCAGTGTCTTGCCCGTGCCGGTCGGGGCATGCAATACGCCGCTGGCGCCCGCGGCGACCGCCCGCCAGACCTCCTCCTGAAACGGAAAGGGTTGCCAGCCGCGGTCCGCGAACCAGCGACGACAGGCCCCGATGATGTCGGCAGCCCTTGGCGGCAGCGACGGTGCAGACGTACGAGACTTCGACTGGGTCTTTCCGCGCGTCGCCACGCCGTCGCTCCAAATTTTTCGTTCGCCGCTTGTCTCCCGTAGTCTAGGCTGATCGGGCGGCACTCATCGGGCGGCAGGGCGAGAGCACGCTCGTACCCCCTGGAAACAACTCACAAGGGTTTTCCCCATGATGGTCAAGGAGTTTCGCCACGTGCTCGCCGGCAATCCGGACGTGAAGATGCACTGGATGCTGCCCGACAAGTCGTTCGTTCCCGTCCACTACCACATCACCGAGGTCGGCAGGGTCCAGAAAGACTTCATCGACTGTGGCGGCACTATCCGGTCCACGACGGCATGCGTGCTCCAGGTGTGGGTGGCCGACGACGTCGATCACCGGCTCGAGACGACGAAGCTCGCGGCGATCATGGAGGTCGCCGGCCCGCTCCTGCAGAGCCAAGACATCCCCGTGGAAGTCGAGTATGAGGAGGGCGTGCTCTCGCAGTATCCTGTCGCCGGCGTCGAGATCACGCCGTCGGGGCTGCTCTTCCATCTGGGCACGAAGCACACGGCCTGCCTGGCACCCGAGAAGTGCGGCGTGGACGGCACGGGCTGCTGCTGACACGATTCTCCATCAGGAAGCCCCGAGCGCCAGCGCGTTCCATGTGGGCGGCACGGAATGGATGCCGAACTGGTTCGCCGGCGGTAGGCATGCTCGAACCCGGGGATTTTGCTACGGGATGCCTTGCTGGCCGACTGGCAGTCGCTCGTGAGGCGCAACCATTCCCGGCTTCTGTGCGTGCCCACCGACCGGCTCCTCAGCATCAGCCGTCTGTGGCAATCATTCGCTTGAGATCGGCGAGGGTGCCGGCGTCGGCGGGCTCCTTGTCCTTTCGCCAGCGGATGATCCGCGGGAAGCGAACGGCCACGCCCGACTTGTGTCGCGTCGAGAGCGACACGCCCTCGAAGGCAAGCTGCATCACGAGCGTGGGCGTGCAGATCCGCACCGGCCCGTGCTTTTCAATCGTCGTGGCGCGGACGATGCGGTCGATCTCCACGATCTCCGCGTCGGTAAGCCCGGAGTAGGCCTTGGCGACCGTGACAAGCTTGCCGTCGTGCCAGAGGCCGAGCGTGTAGTCGCTATGGAGTCCCGCGCGGCGGCCGTGGCCGGCCTGCGCGTAGAGGATGACCGCATCGATCTCCAGCGGCTCCACTTTCCACTTCCACCAGTCGCCCTTCGTGCGGCCCACGGCATACGGGCTTGCGAGCCGCTTGAGCATCAGCCCTTCGACGCCCCGCGATCGGGATTCAGCCCGTGAAGCGGCGAGGTCAGCCCAGGACTCGGCCGTTACGAGTGGCGAGAGGAAGATGCGGCCGGCGTCGGCCGGTGCCGTGCCCGCGAGCAGATCGCTGAACGGCGTGGGGATCAGGGCCTCGAGCCGCTGCCGCCGCTGGGAAAGCGGCTGCGGCCGCAGGTCGGTGCCGCCCTCCTCGAGGAGGTCGTAGGCCCCAAACACGCACGGCAATTCGGCGAGGATTTTCTGCGTGACCTGCTTGCGGCTCGCCCGCGGTGAGAGCGTAG
>JBPCTA010000079.1:0-5712 GCA_051006595.1 Pirellulales bacterium | reverse complement strand
TCGTTGCGCCCATCCTGGGCTTCACTCACTCGGATGCCGCCGGCGCTTCGGCATCCTGCCTGCGCTTGGCGTCATACGCCGGCTCCGGGGCACGGGCAGCCCCTCGCTGAGTTCCTGCCTGTATAAGCCGACCGGCCGTAAGGCCGCGGGCTGCCCTGCCGCGCGGCTCGTGGCTACCCTTGCCCGCCGCGATGCGTCAGGACACGCGGGCGATGACGCACTTGAGGTATTCGCCTTCGAGGCAGCTGACGCTCACCGGATGATCGGCCGCAGCGCCCCGGCATTCGAGGATCTGGATCGGCCGGGCGGCGCGCTGAGCCACGCCGGCGAGCATCTGCAGGAAGTCCTCGCGGGAGACCGACCCAGAGCAAGAACAGGTCACGAGGATCCCGCCTGGTTCGAGGAGCCCGACGGCCACCCGGTTGATGCGGTGATAGGCCCGCAGGGCGTCATCGACGCTGGCCCGACTACGGGCAAACTTCGGCGGATCGAGGATCACCATGCCGAAGCGTTCGCCTGCCGCGGCGAGAGCGTCGAGCTTTTCGAACGCATCCACCGCTTCGACGGTGATGGTGGTGGCGGCGTTGAGGTCGGCATTGCCTCGCGCGAGCGCCGCGGCTTTGCCGCTCGAGTCGATGGCGAGCACGCTCTGTGCCTTCCCCGTCACCGCGCAGGCCACGGCGAAGCCCCCGGAGTAGCAGAACATGTCGAGCACGCGGCGACCCCGCGCGTAGGCAGCGGCGGCGTGCCGATTGTCGCGCTGATCGAGGTAATAGCCTGTCTTCTGCCCCTCGGCCAGGTCCACGCCGAATTTCAGGCCATGCTCGTGCACGAAGATCGGCCCAGACGGCGCCGTGCCTCGGACGAGCCGATCGACCAGCGCCAGGCCCTCCAGTTTGGCGAGCCCGCGCTCGGCGCCCCGGAGGAGAATGCCCTTCGGGGACACGACCGCCTCGAGCGCGTCGCAGATCGTGTCGAGCCTGTTGGCCATCGCCAGCGCGGTGACCTGCACTGCCAGATGGTCGCCGTAACGGTCCACGATCAGCCCCGAGAGGTCGTCTCCCTCGCTGTTGACCAGCCGGGCTGCGCCGGCCGGATCATCGAGGCCGAGCGCGGTTCGTAGGGCCACGGCCGCGGCGATCCGGGTCCTCCAGAGGCTCGCGTCGAGCTTCACTGCGGGATCGAAGGCGTAGAGGCGCACGCGGAGCCGGCTCTGTGAGTTCCAGAGGCCTCGCGCCACGAAGTTGCCATCATGGGTGGCCAGATCGACCACATCACCGTCGGCCGGATGGCCGTCCACCCGCAGCACCGCCGAGTCGAGCACCCAGGGATGACGGCCGAAAAACGGACGAGCCCGCTTGGGCTTGAGAACCACGGTCGCCGTCGGCAGGCCCGAGACGGGATCGCCGGCAGCCGGCTGCTCAGGCATGCACGACCTGCTTCGCCGGCCCAGGTGTCACGTGAGGGGCCGGGATCGCATCACTGCCAGGATCGTGGATCACGCGGCGCCGTCCAAGTTTCTCGGCCTTCTTTCGCTCGATTCGATGCACGCTCCACGCGAACACCGCGCCCAGCGGGCCTGAGAGCAGGGCGGGCATCAGCACGAGGTTTCCGACGAGCGCGACCGTCAGCATCGCGAGCATCATGTGGCCGAACCGTTGCGTGGGGCCGAACGGCGAGAGCGAAAACACCGACAGTCCGATGCCGATCACACCCCAACTCTGGTACATCGCCCGGGCGCAGCCCTTGTAGGCGAGCATCGTCGCCTGCTTGCGGTCGAGGCCATCGGCAATGCCGCGGCGGAACCAGAGCATGAAGTGAACCACATCATCCACTGTCACGCCGAGGGCCACGCTCGGGGCCATGACGGTGCCGATATCGATGAAGAGGTTGCCCGTGAAGAGCCACTTGGCGAGGGCGTTGCCCCAGCCCAAGGTGCCGAACACGACCACCGCGGGGAAGGCGGCGGGTAGGAGGAGGACGAGCCCGGCCGACGTGGCTCGGCAGAGCAGGATCATCACGGCGACGATGATTGCGAAGTCGAAGATGAAGCCGATCTTGAGGTTTTCGAGGAGCGAGTGCTGCGCCTTGTAGACCAGCGGCACGAGGCCGGTGTAGTCGACTGAAATGCCGCCCACGCCCTCGTCGGAGAGTCGGGCCAGAACGGGGTCGATCCGCTTCTGGAGATCGGCCTTGAAGAGGGCGTAATCGACCTCCTGGATGGCGCTCACGCGGGCGCTGATCCGCCAGAGCTCCTGCTGCAGCGGGAATCCCGCGGAGTCTCGAACGGTCGCCTCACGGAGATAGTCGCCGGCGAGAAAATCGTCTCGATGGGCGACGAGCCGCCGGTTGAGCACGCTCCGGCGGGTGCGGGCCCCGAGGCCGATCGTGCGGGCCGCGGCGCCGCTGAGGCCATCGCCGCTGCTGCCGGTGTCGAGGCTGCGGCCAAACGTGACCGTGGAGAGCGAGCTTCCGACAGCGTCGAGGCCGGCGATTTCCTGCTGTATCTCCTCGACCAACTCCATCCGCTCCAGGAAGGAGAGCCGGCAATCCTCTTCGATCCGCACCTGGATTTCCATCGGCACGAGCGGGCCGAGATGGCTCTCCAGCCAGGCATAGTCGGTGCGGATCTGCGCCTTTCGCGAGAACAGCCGCATCAGTTGCACGCTGCTCTCGACCTGCGTCATGCCGTAGCCAAGTGCCGCCATGACAAGCAGGCAGGCCGCGGTCGAGAAGGTGTGGTGCTGCGTGATCCACTCGCCGACCGCCCACCAGCGGCTCGACTCGATCGGCTTCCAGCCGGCGGCCTCTTCATCGCCGGCCAGACGGCCGACTTTGAGCTTCGGAGGGAAGAGCTCGAGCGCCGCGGGCATGAAGGTGACGAGGATCAGGAAACTCACGACCACGCCCACCGCGGAGAAGATGCCGAACATGCGGATCGGCACAAGCTCACTGACCGCCAGCGTGGCCAGGCCCACGGCCGTCGTGCCCGTGGCAAGCGAGAGGGGCAACAGCGCGTGGTGCACGGCTCGGCCGGCGGCGCCTTCCTGCACGCCAGTCTCGGCGAGCTGGTCGCGGTAGTAGTTGGCCAGATGGATGGCGCCCGATGTCGTCGCGACGTAGACGAGCGACGGCATCGTGAGCAGGATCGCATCGACCGGATAGCCGGAGTACCAGACCACCGCCAGGCTCGCGAACATGCTGTAGACGCCCGACGCGATCACCATCGCCACGAGTGTCTTGCTCTTGAGGCTCCACCAGCTGACGAAAAAGCCGACGACGAGCGACAGGCCGAAAAGGATCGTCACGCTGGTCTGGCCGGCCTTGTCGATCGATACGTTGTCCACGGGCGGGCCGCCCATATGGATGGCGTCGTCGGGGATCCCGCACTCGGTGGTGGCGACCTTGCGAATCTCGTCGATCGCCCCGTGGAGGTTTGCCCGGGCCACGTCGGCGAGGGTGAGGACGAGGCAGGTATTTCGCTGGTCGAGATCATCGTCGGCAGACCCGGCCTCGACGCCGGCGGGCGGCGGTCCGATCAGGGCGCCCGTCAGTCGAGCGATCGATTCTTCCCGTTCGAGGTTCAACGGATCCCGGCCCATCAAGTCGACGGCTCGTGGGCCGGTCTGGGCCGTCTTGAAATACAGCGGCCGTTCGATCCGGGAGGCCTCCTCCGGGGGTGGCAGGAGCTTCCGGGCCAGCATTTCCAGCCGGGGATCGGCCATCGTGCAGCCCTCCCAGCTGACGAGGATGAACTCCTCGCCCTGGAAGTTTTGGCGGAAAAACCGATAGGTCTGGGTTTCCGGATACTCGGCCGGCAGCCAGCCTTTGACGTCGTTGCGGTTGTTCGCCTTGGCCTTGATCGCCCCGATCACCACCAGAGGAGCCAAAAACACGAGAATCGCCATGATCGCGATGCTGTGCCGCTGGTCGAAGTTGGTGCGGTGGTGGGACATCGTGCCTTCCGGGGCGGTCCGTCAGGGGGTCGGCGCGGGGCCGAGGCAAACCCGAGACGTTGAACCCTACAGGTGTTTGGCGGGCCAGTCCATATCGTTCCTCGACGTTGAACCCCCTTTTTTTTCTGGACACCATGCCGTAAGTGGTTTGCCAGGAACAGGTTCCGTCTGCCGCACAGCCGCCGCAGTCGGCACAGCCGCCACGCCCGGCAGGGCCGTTACTGAGGCATTTCGCCGGGCTTTTCGGCGCGGTGGGGAAGGTCGGTCGCCACGTCGGTCGCGGCGAAGCCTCCGGCCTTGTGCGAACCGTCGCAGAACGGCCGCGACCCGGTATGGCCGCACCGGCAGAGGGCAACCGCCCGCTTATGAGTGGGCAGCGGAAATGCCTGGCCCAGGTGATCAGTGACGAGAAGCCCGACATCGGCCGGCAGTTCCACCACCAAGGGGCCGTTTTCACGGCAGCGGATCGTGACGCACGGGCTGGATTTCATCCGGTTTCCCTTCCTGCGGTGGCGATCGCCGTTGGTGGTCTGAGCCGCCGCGGCTGCCGAGACAGCCACCACCACAGGCCCGCAGCCACGGCGAGCAGCCCGATGGAAATCAACTGCGAGATCGAGAGGGGTGTGCCGAGGGCCGGCGGCTCGTCCACGCGGATCATTTCGAGCAGGATCCGCGAGATCGGATGGAGTGTGAGCACCAGCGCGAAGACCTCGCCGTCGCGACGGGCCAGCGGAGTGAACGTGATCGCGAGCAGGGCGAGCAGCGCAGCGTCGATCGCGGCATAGAGTTGGGCCGGATGCAGCGGCAGGCTCCAGCCCCCGGCTCCCGGATGATGCTCCGCCGGGGCCGTGCCGGCTGGAAACTGGACCGCCCACGGCAGGTCGCACGGGCCGCCATAGCAGCAGCCGTTGAGGTAGCAGCCGATCCGGCCGATTGCCAGCCCCACGACGAGCGACGGGGCCGCGCAGTCGGCGAGTTTTGGCAGCGATAGCCCGCGGCGCGAGGCAAATCGCCAGGCGGCCAGTGCCGCAGTTGGCAGCGATCCAAACACCACCAGACCACCCGCGGCAATATTGACGATCGCGGCGAGCGAGTCGGCGAGGCTCATTCCCGGACGAAAAAACTGCTCGCGGTATTCCAAGACATAGAAGAGTCGCGCGCCAACCAATCCCCAGATGAAGACCTCTGTGCCGAGCGCGAGGATCGTGTCGGTGTCGAAGCCGGCGGCCCGACCGCGGACGATCGCGAGCCATGTGCCGGCTGCCGCTGCGAGCAGGAGCATCACGCCATAACCGCGGATCGGCACACCCGCGCCATCGTCGAGAGACGGTAGCACCCAGAGAATCATCGCGGCAGCGACGGCGAGCGGCAGCCCGAGCGACATTGCCGCGGGCCTGATGCCGTGGCGCAGTCCGGCCCAGACGAGTCCTGCGGCACCGACGACCGCCCAGACGAGCAGCAACAGTCCCCAGCCGAACAAGGGCAGATTCGCGCCGCCAACCGAGAGGTGTGTGGGGATGTGAAACAGCGTCGACTGCATCGGGGCTCCGTTCAGCCGTCGTGTCGGGGCGGCAACTCGCAATTGTCGATGAGCCGCGTCGATCCGAGGCGACCGGCGACCAGCGCGACGGCCGGAGCGTGCGGAGCAGCGAGCGGCTCCAGCGAGCGGGCGTCGACGATCGCGGCGTAGTCGACGGCGATGCCCCGCGACTCCATGTGGTGCCGCATCCGCTGCTCGATGCCGGCGATCGCCTCG
>JBPCTA010000078.1:0-12926 GCA_051006595.1 Pirellulales bacterium | reverse complement strand
GCCGCGGAGCACGGCGATGTGATACGCGAGCAGTTGCAGTGGGATCGCGGCCACGATCGGCTGCAGGAAGTCGGGGGCCTCGGGCAGTTCGATCACGTCGTCGGCCAGATCCCGCACCCGCTCGTCGCCCTTGCTCGACACGGCGATCACCGGCCCCTTGCGGGCCTTGATCTCCTCGACGTTGAGCAACACCTTGTCGTAGACGGCCCCCGGCGGAATCAGGAAAACGCTCGGCGTGGAGCGGTCAACCAGCGCGATCGGCCCGTGCTTCATCTCCGCCGCGGGATAGCCTTCGGCGTGGATGTAGCTGATCTCCTTGAGCTTGAGGGCGCCTTCGAGAGCCACCGGGAAGTTGTATTGCCGACCCAAATAGAGGAACGTGCTGGCGTCTTGATACTTGGCGGCGATGCGCCGGATCTCGGGCTCCGACTCGAGCGCCCGGGCGACGAGGTCGGGCAGCTGCTCGAGGGCCTCGATGTAGCGCCGGCCCTGCTCATAGCTCATGTGCCGCAGCCGCCCGAAGTAGAGGGCCAGGAGGGCGAGCACCACGCATTGGCTCGTAAATGCCTTCGTGCTGGCGACGCCGATTTCCGGGCCGGCATGCAGGTAGATGCCGCCATCGGCCTCGGTGGCGATCGAACTGCCCACGACGTTGCAGATCGCGAGCGTGGGATGCCCTTTCCGCTTCATCTCGCGGAGCGCGGCGAGCGTGTCGGCCGTTTCGCCCGACTGGGTGATCGCGAAGAGAAGCGTGCCTTCGTCGATCGGCGGATTCCGGTAGCGGAGCTCGCTGGCATATTCCACCTCGACCGGCAGCCGGGCGAACTCCTCGATCAGATACTCGCCCACGAGCGCCGCATGCCAGCTCGTGCCGCAGCCGGTCAGCACGATGCGGTTGATCCGCTGGAGTTTGCGGGGGGTGAGGTTGAGCCCGCCAAAGACGGCCGTCGCGTCGTCGCGGGAAAGCCGGCCCCGCATCGCCGCCCGGATCGTCTCCGGCTGCTCGTGGATCTCCTTGAGCATGAAGTGCGCGTAGCCGCCGGTGCTGACGTCCGACGCGGAGAGTTCGAGCGGGTGGACCGAGGGCTCCACCGAACCGGAGTCGCGATGGAGGATCCGCAGCGAGCCGGCGGTGACCACGGCCAGTTCGTGGTCGGCGAGGTAGACGATCCGGTCGGCATGGCCTGCCAGGGGGCTCGCGTCGCTGGCGATGAAGTGCTCGCCGTCGCCCACGCCCACGACCAACGGACTGCCGCAACGGGCCGCGACGAGCATGTCGGCCTGGCCACGAAACAGCACCAGCAGGCCGTAGGTGCCGCGGAGCTGGGCCACTGTGTCACGCACCGCCCTGACCCACGGCGAATCGGCTGGCTCGTCGGTCACATGGGGCACCGTCGCCAACGCCTTCGTCAACTGGCTGTCGATGAGGTGCGCGATCACCTCCGTGTCGGTCTCCGACCGGAAGACGTAGCCCTCCGCCTCCAGCCGGGTCTTGAGGGAATGGTAGTTTTCGACCACGCCATTGTGGACGACCGCCACGGTCACGCCGGCGGCACCGGAGCCGACGTGCGGATGGGCGTTGGCGTCGGTGGGGGCGCCGTGCGTGGCCCAGCGGGTGTGGCCGATCCCGATCGAGGCGTCGATCGATTCGTCGCGGACGAGGGATTCGAGCCGGGCCAATCGACCGGCCGCCTTGAACACGCTGATCTCGCCGTCGTCGTCGAGCACGGCGAGCCCCGACGAGTCGTAGCCGCGATATTCCAGCCGCCGCAGCCCTTCCAGAATCTGGCCGCTGGCCCGCCGAAAGCCGACGTAGCCGACGATGCCGCACATGTGGAGAATCCCCGGGTGACGGGCTGGTGGCGCGCGTCCGGAGGAGGCCGCTGCCATCCATTCGAATCGCCACTCGCATCCTACCGGCCACCATCCCCCGCTGCCATTGATGGATTCCTGCATGACCGAGACATCACGAATAGTTTCTTCCGTGATTGCGATCCCCGCCCGACTCTCCAGCACGCGACTGCCGCGGAAGATGCTGCTCGCCGAGACGGGCCATCCCTTGATCGAACACACCTGGCGAGCCGCACGGGGCTCGAAGGCGGCGACCGGGGTGGTGATCGTCACCGATAGCGACGAGATCGCCGATGCCGTGCGCGGGTTTGGGGGCACCGCCGTGATGACGTCGCCCGAGGCGCCGAGCGGCACCGCCCGGATCGTGGAGGCACTGCCTCGTCTGCCACCGGCCGACGTGATCGTGAACGTGCAGGGAGACGAACCGGAGTTGGCGGCCACGGCGATCGACGCCGCCATCGAACTCCTTGCCCGCTGCCCCGAGGCGGGCGTGGCCACGCTCGTGACGCCGATGCGACGCGCCGAAGACCTCCGCGACCCAGCGGCCGTGAAGGCCGTGCTCACCCCATGGCGACACCGCGCTGCCGATGGCGGCCCCGGGAGCATCGAGCCGGGCTGCTGGCGGGCCATCTATTTCAGCCGAGCCCCCGTGCCTGCGGCTCGCGACTGGAATGACGGCCTGCTCGCCGCCGAGCCACCGCTCTATTGGCAGCACGTGGGCCTCTATGCCTACCGCCGCAGTGTGCTGGACCGCTGGGATTCCCTGCCTGATTCAAGGCTGGCGGCAATCGAGAGCCTCGAACAGTTGCGGGTGATCGAGGCCGGCATTCCGATCGTCGCCGCCGCCATCGATCATGCGGCCCGCGGCATCGACACCCCCAAAGACTACGCCGCCTTCGTGGCCCGCCACCGCGCGGGCTGAGGCGAGTCACTGTGGCCGACGGCGGAGATCGAGCGTGCAGGAATAATCTGGATTCGGCTCCTCGCCCGGCAGCGTGAAGGGGCCGGGCGTGTGGCCGCTGGCGAAGAATCGATTGACGCGGCGACTCTCCGCCTCGAGCACGTTTACCGGCCGCGTCTCGTAGGCGCGACCTCCGGGATGCACCACATGCCACGTGCAGCCGCCCAGGCTGCGGCCATTCCACCGATCGACGACGTCGAACACGAGCGGCGAGTGCACCGGGATCATCGGGTGCAGACAGTTGGGGGGCTGCCAAGCGCGGAATCGGACGCCCGCCACGAACTCACCGGGCACGCCCGTGGGCACGAGCGGCACCCGGCGGCCGTTGCAGGCGATCGCGTGGCGGCCCGGCACCAGGCCGCTGGCGAGCACCTGCACCCGCTCCAGCGAGCTATCCACCGCCCGCGCCATCGCCCCGGCGATCGGCTGCTCGCCGAGCACGTGCCACGGCTCGAGCGCCGAACGCAACTCCAGCCGGACGCCATCGTGGGTGACCTCGCCGAGCTTCGGGAAGCGAAACTCCCCGAAGCACTCAAACCACTCCCGCTCGAAGGCGAAGCCCGCCCCTCGCAGGTCGTCGATCACGCTCCCAAAATCCTGCATCAGAAAGTGGGGCAGGAGAAATCGGTCGTGCAGCGCCGTGCCCCAGCGAACGAGCCCGCCGCCTCCGGTCGGCGTCCGCGGCTCCCGCCACATCCAGGCAATCAGCCCACGGATGACGAGCTGTGTCACGAGGCCCATCCGCACATGCGGCGCCATCTCGAAGCCCCGCAGCTCGACCAATCCCCGTCGCCCCCCGGCAGCATCGGGCGAATAGAGCTTGTCGATGCAAAACTCGGCGCGGTGGGTGTTGCCGGTGAGGTCGGTGAGCAGGTTTCGGAACACGCGATCGACGAACCACGGCGGCACGTCGTGGCCCGCGCCGGCCAGCTCCTGAAGCGCGATCTCCAGCTCGTAGAGGCTCTCGAGACGGGCCTCGTCGATCCGCGGTGCCTGGCTCGTCGGTCCGATGAAGCGGCCCGCGAAGAGATACGACAGCGACGGATGAGTGTTGAAGTAGGAGACGAGGCCGCCCAGCAGGTGTGGCCGCCGCAGAAACGGGCTGTCGGTCGGCGTTGCCCCGCCGAGCACCACATGGTCGCCGCCACCGGTGCCCGTGTGCAGTCCATCGATCTCGAACTTCTCGGCCCCGAGCCGGCTTGCACGGGCCTCGTCGTCGAGGGTCTCGCGAAGCCGCACGAGCTCCCGCCACGTCGCCACGGGAGGCACGTTGACCTCAATGACGCCCGGATCGGGCGTGACCTGCAGCCGCCGCACGCGTGGATCGTGCGGCGGCGGATAGCCCTCGAGCACCACGGCCACATCCCGCTCGATGGCCACCCGCTCGACCGCAGCGACGAGATCGAACCAGTCGTCGCCGGCGGTGCCGGCCGCACGGGGATCGCGGTCTTCCCCGGCCTCTTCAACCGGGGGCAGAAAGACATGCAGCCGACCGCCCCGGAGCTCGGCGACGACCGCCGTGCGAACGATCGACGTGCCGGCCCGCAGCCCCTCCTCGTCGGGCCATGGCAGAGCTCCCATCGGAAGCCGTAACCCGGCCGGCGAATCGCCCGGCACCAGCGGCACACCGGCTGCCGGCATCGGCCACACGCTCGAACGCCAGCGGCATTTTCCAACGCTGCGAAACCGGAGCAGTGGCAAGACGAACGCCCGCGGCAGACCTTCCTCGACCGCGGCCTCCAGCGCCAGCGGATCGTGTGCCGGCACCTCGCGGGCGGGCATGACGAGCGCGGCATCGACCCCGAGCACGTCGGCCAGCCGCCGCAGAAAGCCGCCTGCATCGGGCACGGCGGTCGGTGATTCCTCATCGCCACCGGCATGCTCGTCGAGCGCGATCAGATCGCGGCGGGTCCAGATCGCCCGGCCATCGTCCCGCCAGGCCACCTCGAGCGCCCACCTCGGCAGCGGTTCACCCGGATACCACTTGCCCTGCGATTCGAGCAACACTCCCCCGGCCGCCAGGCGATCGAGCAGCCGCCGCGCCAGCATGCCGGCGCGGGCCCGCTTGTCGGCGCCCAGCGCGGAGACATTCCACTCGGGACTGTCGAAATCGTCGATCGACACGTAAGTCGGCTCGCCACCGCAGGTGAGCCGCGCGTCGCCGATCAGGAGCTGCGCATCGATCTCGTCGCCGAGAGCGAGAATCCTTCGCCACTGCTCGTCGCTGAACGGCCGCGTGGTCCGGGGCGACTCCTCGAGCCGATCGATCCGCATCTCGACATGAAAGTCGCTCTCACATGGATCGACAGCTCCGGTGACCGGGGCGGCGCTCGCGGGATCGGGCGTCGCGGCCAGCGGCACATGCCCCTCGGCGGCCAGCAGACCGCTGGTGGGATCGAGCCCCACCCAGCCGGCACCCGGCAGAAAGACCTCCGTCCAGGCATGCAGGTCGGTGAAGTCGGCAGCCGGTCCGGCGGGGCCGTCGAGCGGCTTGACGTCGGCTGCGAGCTGCACGAGGTAGCCCGAGCAGAACCGGGCCGCCAGACCCAGCCGCCGCAGGATGGCCACGAGCAGCCAGGCGGAGTCGCGGCAACTGCCGCTGGCGAGGGCGAGCGTCTGCTCGGGATCCTGCACGCCCGCCTCCATGCGGATCACATACCCAACCCGCTCTTTCACGCCGCGGTTGATCGCCACCAGCATGTCGATCGTGCGGGCGACCGACGCCGGCCAGTCGCGGCGAATCTCGGCGACGAACGCGTCCACGAGCGGCCCCGACGACGGCGGCGTGAGATACGGGACGAGCTCAGCCGCGAGCACCGGGTCGTAGGCGAAGGGAAACCGCTCCACCTGCGGCTCGAGAAAGAAATCGAACGCGTTGAACGCCACGAGATCGGCGATCAGATCGACCTCGAGCACGAGTTCGCGGGTCTTCTCGGGAAACACCAGCCGGGCGACGTGGTTGCCCTGCGGGTCTTGCTGCCAGTTGAGGAAGTGCTCGGTGGGCGCGACCCTGAGCGAATAGCTCTCGATCCGCGTGCGGCCGTGCGGCGCGGGCCGGAGCCTGACCGAATGCGGCCCGAGGGCGACCTCGCGGTCGAAGCGATACACCGTGCGATGATGGAGAGCGATGCGGATCGACATAGCGTGGCAACCCCTCTGACGAGCCTGGGAGAAGGTGTCGATCGAAACCTGTCAGGAACCCTTTTCCCGCGACCGCAGCGCGAAGAAGGTGTCTTGGATCGCCTCACTGGCCTGATTGAGCTTTTCCTGGAAGCCGTCGATGAAGCCGTGGAGCCCACCTTCACCGCCAAGGATCTCGTCGATCGCGCCGTAGTCGAGCTGCGACCTGAGGCGGCCAAGCCGTTGCTCGGCGGGATTCGTATACCCGCCCTTCGCGCCCCCGGTGACCGCAAGCAGCGACTCCTCGGCCTTGATCAGGCAGAAGTGCATCGCCCGTGGGAAGGCGCGATCGAAGATCAGGAACTCGGCGACGTTCCGCCGCGACACGGCGCCGTATTCCTTGCGATACATCTCGAGGGCGCTGGCGCTTTCGAGCACGGTGGACCACTGCACGGCATCGACGCCCGCATCGACCTCCTCGGCCGGCGGCGCGAACCGAAACGCCGCGGGCCGGAAATAATGCTCCACATCCAGCACCCGGCTCGTCTTGTCGGCCCGCTCGATCAGCCGACCCATCCGGGCGAAGTGCCAGGCCTCGCCGTGCGACATGGTCGCATCGGTCACGCCGGTGATCAGCTGGCTCTCCCGCTTGACGTCGTCGAGAAACTCCCGGGGATGGTCGATCTCGGCATTCGCCGCCGCCCGCACGTGGAGATGGGCCTTGTTGATCTCCTCCCACATGGGCGTGCTGATCATGTCGCGCACCGTGCGGGCGTTTTCGCGGGCCGCCTGCAGGCAGCTGGCGATCGAGTTGGGATTGGCCTGATCGAATGCCAGAAAGGCGATCACGTTGGCCTGATCGGCGAGTCCGAACCGGGCCCAGAAGTCGGCCTCGTCGCCGAACGTGCAGACGAGCGCGTTCCAGAGACGGCCCGGGCTGATGGTGCCGTCGAGGGCGAGATCGAGCGTGGTCTCCACCGCACGGGCCACGTTCTCGGCCCGCTCGATCTGGCGGTTCATCCAGTAGACGCTGTCGGCGACACGGGAAAGCATGGCTATCGCCTCCCCTCGTGAACGACCCACGTGTCCTTGCTCCCGCCCCCCTGCGACGAGTTGACCACAAGCGAGCCCTTGACGAGCGCCACGCGGGTGAGCCCGCCGGGGAGCACGAAGATCTCCTCGCCGTAGAGGATGAAGGGCCGCAGGTCGACATGCCGCCCCTCGAGCGAGTCGCCCACCACCGTCGGCACGCGGGAGAGCGCGAGCATCGGCTGGGCGATGTAGTTTCGAGGGTTGGCCCGGATCCGCGCCCGGCAGTCGTCGAGCTGCTCTTTCGTGGCCCGCGGCCCGAGCACGATGCCATAGCCGCCGCTCTCGTTGGCCGGTTTGATCACGAACTCGGCGAGCTTCGCGAGCACGTGATCGCACTGGGCAGGCTCGCCGCAAACAAAGGTGGGCACGTTGGGGATGATCGCATCCTCGCCGAGGTAATACCGGATGATCTGCGGCACATAGGCATAGACGGCCTTGTCGTCGGCGATGCCCGTGCCCGGGGCGTTGACCAGCGCGACGTTGCCGGCGCGGTAGGCCCGCATCAGCCCCGGCACGCCCACGAGCGAGTCCTCGCGAAACGCGAGCGGATCCAGGAAGTCGTCGTCGATCCGTCGGTAGATCACGTCGACCCGCTCGAGGCCACGGGTGGTTCGCATGAAGACGACGTCACCCTGCACCATGAGATCGGAGCCCTGCACGAGCTCCACGCCCATCTGCCGCGCCAGGAAGCTGTGCTCGAAGTAGGCGGAGTTGTAGATGCCCGGCGTGAGCACCACGACGGTGGGATCGCGGGCCTGCGGCGGCGCGATGTATTGCAGCATCGCCAGCAGCTTCTCGGGATAGTTCTCGACCGGGCTGATCCGCTGGCCGGCGAAGAGCTGCGGGAAGGTCCGCTTCATCACCTCGCGGTTTTCGAGCACGTACGACACGCCCGACGGCGTGCGGAGGTTGTCTTCGAGCACGTACATCACGCCATCGCCCCCGCGAACGAGGTCGGTGCCGGTGATGTGGCACCACACTCCCCGCGGCGGCTTGAGCCCCGCGCAGGGACCACGGAAACACTTGCCCGAATCGACGAGCCACTCGGGCACCACACCGTCGGCCACGATTCGCCGCTCGTTGTAGATGTCGTCGATGAAGAGATTGAGGGCATGGATCCGCTGCTTGAGCCCGCGGTCGATCGTGGTCCACTCGGCCGCCTCGATCACCCGGGGCACGATGTCGAAGGGCCAGATCTTCTCCGTGCCGGCCTCGTGGCCGTAAACGTTGAAGGTGATGCCCATCGTGAGCAGTGTCTTATCGGCGGCCCGCTGCCGCTCGGCGAGCTCGCCATCGGAGGCTTCCGCGAGCCGACGGACGAGCGAGTCGGCGCCGGCCCGGGGCCGCAGCGACGCATCGAAGAGCTCGTCGTGGAAACCCTCTGTCTGGTACGCCTGTAGATCCATGGCGGCCGTCGTCCGGGGGAGGGGGCGGGGATCGCGATGGCCGGCCGCCTCTGCACAGACGCCGCGATGGAAGTCAGAGGATAGCCGAAGGGAGTCGGGTCACAAACAGGCCGCGGCCGGTCAGATTGTACCGGCACCCGCGGCCTTACGGCCGGTCGGCTTTCACGGGCAAGCCCCTTACGCCTTCGGCCCACCCTTTCGGCCGGTGATCTCGGCGAGCACCCGGCTGATCTCGGCCGGCTGGAGCGGGAGCGGCACGATCCGCCGCCGGGCGTCGGCCTTCGCGGCGGCCGACACATCGGCCTGCTTCGGGCTCACGAGCAGAATCCCCGGCACGTCAGCAAGATACGAATCGGTCGAGAGCTTGTTGAAGGCCTCGACGGCAGCCATGCCGAGTTCGCGGCCGCTGATCACGAGGACATCAGCCGGGAGCGGCGTGGCGGCAAACCTCACGAGCGCCCGCTGCGGATTCTCCGTGAGCAACACGCGGTAGCCGAGCTTTGCAAAAAACTCGCGCAGAGCCTGCTGGGCCCGCTCGCCCGATTCGACGAGCATCACCGTGCCCTTGGTGCCCGCTCCGCCGGCACCCGTGGCTGGCTTGCCGCTGGCCGCCGGGGCTGCCACTGCCACCGGAGCGGCGGCCTGCCCGTCGGCCCGGCGGGCGATCGCCCCCTCGACCGCGGCCCTCACGTCGGTCGCGGTCTGCCACCGTTCGATGGGATCGATGTGCATCATCCGCGACACGATGTCCACGACATCCCGCGGCAGGTCGGGCACACGCGTGCCCAGGGGCACCACCTGCGTGAACCGCCGCGGATCGCCCCGCACGCTGCGATCCCGCGACTCCGTCAGCGGAGCGACGCCGGCGAGGGCGAGGTAGGTGACGGTGCCGAGAAAGTAGATGTCGCTGCGAACGCTATCGTCGCGAACCCCCGTGGCCTTCTCGAGGGCCACGTAATCGATCGTCCGCGGCTTGTCCATGCGGCCGAGCGCCTTGTCGCCCGAGTCGTCGACACCGGCAAGGCCGAAGTCAACGAGCTTCGCGCGGCCGGACGACGAGATGATCACGTTGGAGGCCTTCATGTCGCGGTGGGTCACACCACGGCGATGGGCGTATTCCAGGCCGCAAACGGCCTGCTGCAGGAGATCGAGCACCCGCGGCACGTCAACCGCGCCGCGAATCTTGACCAGCTCGCGGAGCGTCTGCCCTTCGACGAACTCCATCGTGATGTAGCTCGAGCCGTTCTCCTGGCCGACGTCCTCGATGGCGACGATGTTGGGATGACGCAGCAGGCGGCCCATTTCGCCTTCGTGCTGGAACGCGCGGCACTTGTCGACGTCGTTCGAGAACCGGTTGCGGAGCACCTTCACCGCCAGCACCTCGCCGGTGTCGCGATGGATCGCGCGATAGACCCGCGCGAACGATCCGGCGCCGATCTGGTAGAGCACCTTGGCCCGGCCGTAGTAGTAGCCGCCACGTTCGCCGCGGAGCAGCCGCTCCAACTGAAAGCCGGTGACCAGTTCCCGCCTGACGAGCGCCTGACCAAAGGCGGCGGCGTCGAGATTGTGACCGCCTGATTCCGCGAAGGCTTCGCTGAGCGCCGCGGCCGGCACGAGGTCCAGTTCGCCCGCAAGGTGCAACAGGTTGTCGGCCGTTGTCGGCTTCATGGACGTGGGCAGAGATCGGCAGGGGGGATGCCACGGGCAAACTACCATCAAACCACGGAGCGGCGGCTTTTGCGACAGCCTCCCCCATTTTCCCCATCCCGCGCCGAGTGGCACCCAATCGGCGACGGCACGATGCGGCCGCGCCGGCTCATCGCTCCAGCGGCCAGCGGCAGGTCGCGACGGGGCGTTGGGCTTTCTCGCCCGACCCACGGGCTGGTAGAAGCCCCGGCGGTTCGTCCTTCCCCGGAATCCCATGGCCAGCCCATCTTCCATACCGCCGCAGGCTGGTTGCCCGACGCGGCCACCGCGAGGCCGGTCGTGGCCGGCCGCCGTGGCGGCCCTGGCCGCGATCGGCCTGATACTCGCCGGAGGGCTTTGGCCTGCCGAGGCTGGCGAGATTCAGGAGGGGTTCGAAGGACTGGACACCGCATGGCAGGCCATCGGCGCGGCCCGGGTCGCCCTCCACGAACGCAGCCGCGACACACCGCATCGCGGGGCGAGTTGCGAGCGCTTCGTGATCGAGTGTCCGGCTGGCCAGCCGCTGCAGGTCGAGATGCCGCTCGGCCCGGCGGCGATCCTCGACGAACTGCACACGACCGTCTGGGTGCGAGGGAATCGCGCCGCCATCCGGCTCGCGCTTCGCGTGTCGATGCCGGGCTGGATCTCCACCAAAACCGGTCGCCCGGTCGAGACCCTCGTGCTCGGCGACGCCTCCCGCGACATCGACCGCTGGGAGATGCTCGAGGCCGGCGGGATTCCGCAGACGCTCGCCCGGCAGCTGCCCGCGCTGCGGCTGGAGCATGGCCCCGGCAGCACCGACGCCGCACGGGTCACACACGTCGTCCTCGATGCTCCGTCAACGGCCAGCCGATTCGAGATTGCGATCGATGACCTGCACGTGACGGGCCTGCTGCCGCCGCCTGATCTCGCCGCGCGGGCCGCGGCACCGATCCGCGATCCGCTCGTGCAGCCGGCCGCGGCCGCGGCCGCGATCGTGGATCCGCCGGCAGGGCTCTCCCGCGGCGTGCTCGAGGTCGATGGACTGCCCTTCTTTCCGAGGGCGATCGACTGCAGCGGCGAACCGCTTGAAGCACTCGCTTCTCTCGGCTTCAACTGCGTGCGATTCGCCACCCCCGCCACCGGCGAGCAACTCGCTGAGGCCCGTCGTGCCGGACTGTGGGTGATCTGCCCGCCACCGCCGATTCCTGACATCGACATGCGGGAGCCCGAGTCGCTGCCGGCGCTTCGCAACTGGGACCGCGTGCTGATGTGGGACATGGGCAGTGGGATGGCCGACACCGATGTCGAACAGCTTGCCGAGCGGGGTCGCCGCGTGCGGGCCTGCGATCTGCGACCGGGCCGGCCGCTCATCGCCTCCGCCGATTCCGGCTTGCGGAGCATCTCCCGGCACATCGACATGCTCGTGGCGCGGAAGACCGTGCTCGGCACGAGCCTGGAACTCGTCGATTATCTGAAGTGGCTGCGAGAGCGGCCGCGGCTCGCCCGGCCCGGCACGCCGCTCCTCGCCACGATCTCCACGGAGATCGACCCCCGGGCGGCCCGTCAGGCGGCGGCGCTGGCCGGCGTGGGCGGGCGCGGACTGGCCGTCGATGGCGAGAGCCTGTCGCTGGCGGCGCTCTCAGCCATCGCCGCCGGCACCCGCGGCATCCTGTTTACCTCGACGAGCCGACTCGACGGCGACGACCGCGAGGCCCGGGCCCGCGCGGCCGCCGCCCGCGAGATGAACCTCCGACTGCAGGTGCTCGAGCCGTGGGGTGCGGCGGGACGATTCGCGGCCCAGGCCCAGACCAGCAGCGACGAGGTGCAGGCCTACGTGATGGAGGCGGCCCGGGCGCGGATGGTGGTGGCCTGGAGATGCGTGCAGGGATCGCAGATCGTCGCGCGGCGGTATGCGGGCGCCGACATCCCGCCGAACGAGGCGCCGCTGACGATTCTCGTGCCCGGCGTGCCGGAGGCGCATCAGGCCTGGGAGGTGACGGCCGGCGGGCTTCGTCCGGTGCGGCAGCAGCGGGTGACCGGGGGCGTGTCGGTGACGATCGACGACTTCATGACCCACTCGATCATCCTCTTCAGCGGTGAGCCGGCCGTGACGGCCCACGTGCAGGAACGGATTCGCGGGATGACGGCGGTGGAGCTCTCCTCCGCCCGCGCGATCGCATCGACGGCACTCGCCGGCGCCGGCGACCTGCTCGGCCGGCTGCCGCCGCAGGCACTCAGCGGTCCGCCGCCGGTGAGCGCCGTGCCGATGCTTACCGAGGCGGGGCGACTGGCGGCTGAGGCCGAAGCGATCGCCGCGGGAGATCCGGTCATGGCGATCTTCAAGCTCCGGCGGGCGGCGGCGATCGCCGGGCAGTTCGAGCGTCGCGTCTGGGAAAACGGCGTCAAAGCCGAGGGATCGATGGTGGCCAGCCCGCTGACCGCTTCGGATTCCGCGCTCGCCGAGGAGTGGCGATTTGTGGGAGCCCGGGCCGCCACGGTGCCGGGCCCGGAACTCCTGCAAGGGGGCGGCATGGAACGGATCGACGACTTGGCCGGGGGAGGCTGGCGGCATTTCGCGCGGGCTCAGCCCGAGATCCGCACGGGCGTGGAGGTTTCCCAATCGCGTCCCGCCACCGGTCAGGGATGCCTGCGGCTGATCGCCAAACCGTTTCATCCCGAGGAGGCGCCCGTCGTCGTGGAAACGCCGCCCGTGTGGATCACGACGCCGCCCATCTCGACGCAGCCTGGAAAACTCGTGGAGATCTCGGCGCAGGTCCTTGTGCCCAAGCCGATCGCTGGCAGCGTGGACGGGCTGTTCGTCTTTGACT